>CAYSBA010000282.1:0-2512 GCA_964429075.1 uncultured bacterium | reverse complement strand
GAAAAAGAGTTAATTGATCTTGCATTAAAAAAATATATGGTTGGCGAGTTAAAGAAATCTGAAGATCTACTTAAGATCTTTTTGAAGAGATGGCCAAAGAGTAAGTTTATCGATAAGATCTACTTTCATTTAGGAGAAATCTACTACAAAAGACAGCAGTATGCCAAGGCAATCATGCATTACAGGCCGATCTTTGATAAATACAAAAAGAGCCCCTATCGAGACGATGCAATATTCAGAATAGGAATGTGCCTTTATAAACTGAAGTTGTATTCTGATGCAAAGACCTTTTTTACAGAGTTAATTGATAACTACAAAAGGTCACCTTTTGTAAAGGATGCAAAATCCATGATCAAGAAGTTAAAAAAGGAAAGAAGAGGTGGAACAAAAAGGAGAAAAAAGGGTAAAAGGCGCTAATATCCTGTGTGGTGTAACAGGAAGTATTGCATTATACAGGGCCTGTGAACTGATAAGGGCACTCAAAAAAGAGAGCCACCATGTTAAGGTTGTACCAACTAAATCGGCTCTTGAGTTTGTTACTTCACTTACTTTTGAATCCCTTTCAGATGGATGCTATACTGACAGAGATGTAGCAAAAAGCCCATTTTTACATATCGATCTTGGTTCATGGTCTGATCTTTTGCTCGTTGCACCTGCCACTGCAAACACCCTGGCAAAATTTAATTCTGGTGTATGTGATAATCTTTTGACGCAGATCTTTTTGAGATTTCGTGGTCCTGTTGTTGTTGCACCAGCTATGAATGGAAAGATGTTTACCCATCCTATAACCCAGAGAAACCTAAACTCCCTCAGGATGATCCTGGGGGATAATTTTGTGGTTGTAGGTCCCGATTCTGGCCCACTTGCATGTGGAGAAGATGACACCGGGAGGCTTTCTGATATCAATGATATACTTGCTGCAGTAAACTTTGCTCTTTACCCAAAACCATTAAAAAACAAAAGGGTAGTTGTGACTGCAGGACCAACAAGAGAATTCATAGATCCTGTACGTTTCATATCTAACCGTTCTTCTGGAAGGATGGGGTTTTTCATTGCTGAGGTTGCAAGATATCTTGGAGCAGATGTCACGCTAATCTCCGGGCCTGTTGATATAAGGCCCCCCTGGGGGGTTGACTATAAGACAATTACAACTGCAGATGAATTGAAAGAGAGGCTATTTTCAATCAGTGATATCGATATCCTTATAATGTGCGCTGCTGTGGCAGATTTCAGGCCAAAACAGAGACTACATTCAAAGATCCCCAAAGAGAGTCTACAAGGCCCACTTGAGCTTGAGGCAAATCCGGATATCCTTGCTGAATTCACAAGATTGTACAAAAAAACCTTTGTAGTAGGATTTAGTGCACAGACAGAAGATATAATAAAAAATGGTATGGCAAAGTTGAATAAAAAGGATGTAGATCTACTTGTGGCTACAGATGTATCATCAAACAAACACGGTTTTGGAAGTGATAGGATCAGGGCGGCTATACTTTGCAGAGATGGGATAATAAAGGACCTTCAGCTATGGGATAAGAAAGAATTAGCCGAAGTCTTGTTGTATGAGGTTTCTAATAGGAGAGGTAACTAATCCCTCTTTTTACCGTAACCACCCCCACCTGGTGTTTTTATAATAAATCTTTCACCCTTTTTTACCTTTATACTTACTTTTTCTGGTAGAATTATCTTTTTACCATCTTTTTTTACAAGGATGTTCCTGCCACAGGAACCCGAACAACCACCCATAGCACCAAATGGACCCTCAGACCTCATACCTGATAGAATTGTTAAGTTGCAGTCTTGTAGGAATTCATATTCCCTGAGGATACCATCTCCCCCCCTTTTTTCACCATCTCCTCCGGAGCATGGAATTATTTTGTATCTATTTATCCTTATTGGAAAGATTTCTTCAACGATCTCGCAGGGGGTGTTTAGTGTATTTGTCATATAGGTGTGTACAGCTGAAGCACCATCTTTTATGCTATCTGCGCCTGCCCCACCACCAATTGTCTCATAGTAGGAGAATGAATTGTTTCCTATTAGTATATTGTTCATAGTGCCTTGAGAGTGTGCGGGTATCTTTACACCAGAAAGCCCCCTGAAGGTCTCCATAAAAAGATCAATCAATCTTTGCGATGTCTCAACACTGCCAGCACAGATGCTTGCAGGTTTTTCTGGGTTCAGTATGGTCTTATATGGAATTCTGATATCTATTCTTCTGAATACACCTCCATTTGGTGGAAAATTCATTATACCCAGAGAGTTCAGGAAGAAAAAGATACATGCGTGAACAACAGCTGGTGTGGTATTAATCGGTCCTTCTGCCTGCTGTGAGGTGCCATTAAAATCAAGCAATAGCCTTTCTGATTCAATTTTTGCAAAAAGTTTTAGAAAAAAGGGCCCATTGTTAAAACCATCATCATGTATCTTAACAGAAGATTTACCGGTGAATCCATTATATTTATCTAAAAATTTTATAAATATTTTCTCGCCATAATTCAGAATATCTGTC
>CAYSBA010000281.1:0-2514 GCA_964429075.1 uncultured bacterium | reverse complement strand
TATGTTGATTCCCATGTATTTCATAATAGGTGTTTGGGGCGGTAAAAAGAGGATATATGCTACATATAAGTTTTTTATCTTTACTATGGCAGGTAGCATCCTTATGCTCGTTGCTATTATCTATATGTATGTAAAGTCCGGTTCTTCAGACTTCGATTATCAAACCTTTAAAGATATCGCACTCTCTTATAAAGAACAGATAATCCTATTTTCTGCATTTGCTCTCTCTTTTGCAATAAAGGTACCTATGGTTCCACTCCATACATGGTTGCCCGATGCTCATACAGAGGCACCTACAGCAGGGAGTGTTATCCTTGCTGGTGTGTTATTAAAAATGGGTACCTATGGTTTTATCCGTTTTGCATTGCCTTTTTTTCCAGAGGCAACAATAACATTCTTACCTGTTATTGCAATCCTCGCTACCTTAGGAATTGTGTATGCTGCACTTGTTGCTATTGTTCAGCCCGATATGAAACGGTTGATTGCCTATACCAGTATCAGCCATCTTGGTTTTGTGATGTTGGGTATTGCATCACTTGATCCGACGGGATTTGCAGGAGCTGTTTATTATATGATTGCTCATGGTCTTTCAACAGGTGGTTTATTCCTGATGGTAGGTATAATCTACGAAAGGATGCATACACGAGAGATAGCAAAGTATGGGGGTATAGCCAGCGTAGTTCCGTGGTTTTCTTTCTTTTTTGTCTTGATCTCTTTGGCTTCTATAGGTCTCCCCGGTCTTTCAGGATTTATTGGCGAATTTCTGACACTTGCAGGATCGTTTACCTCCAAACAGTTGATCTATGGCAAGCTGTTTGCTGCTGTATCTGCGACAGCCCTTATACTTGCTGCAATCTATCTTTTATGGTTAATTGAACGTGTCTTGTTTGGTAAATTAAAAGAATCCTGCAGGCAGTTGAAAGATATTACAACCCGTGAGTTTATATATCTTTTTCCAATTTTAGTCCTTGTCGTAGTAATGGGCCTCTTCCCTGGATATTTTTTGAACAGAATAGAGCCATCTACAAGGAGTATAATTGCTGAAATTAATGCATCACGTGCCGTTAGAGAGGCCAGGCTCGACAATCACAGTTTGAGGATGCCCTATGAACCTTAGTATAGCAGACATTTTTTATATGATGCCGGTATTAATTCTGGTTGTATCTGCTCTTGGGATCGGTCTTTTTGCTGCATTTTCAAAAGGGACAAAAGATTTTTTCTCAAAACTGACCCTCTTTATCCTCATACTTTGTGGCATAACTCTGTATCTTATGTGGAATGGTGGGACCCAGAATCTTTTTTTGAACAGGTTATGGATCGATAGGGTAAACTTTTTTGCATCCCTGATTTTAATCCTTTCTGCAGTCCTGACGGTTCTTTTTTCTAATTCATATTTTAAAAGGTTTGATGAAGAATTTCCTGAATTCTATGCACTTTTACTCCTTTCACTTTCAGGTATGATCCTTGTAACACTTTCTACTGACCTTTTGATTCTATTTATCAGTCTTGAGATGGCATCAATTGCACTTTACGCTATGTGTTTTCTTCATCGTAGAGATCTTTTATCTGGTGAAGCTGCAATAAAATATTTTCTTGCTGGTAGCTTTATTTCTGCCTTTATGCTTTTTGGTATTACCTTGATCTATGGTGCAACAGGGAGCACCCTTTTTTACGATCTAACAAAATTTATATACAATAGTTTTGGATTTGATATAATTAATGTGGGCCTGTTGCTACTTTTTATTGGCTTTTTCTTCAAGTTATCTGCATTCCCATTCTATTTCTGGACGCCAGATGTGTATGAGGGTGCACCTACACCAATTACAGGGTTTATGGCAACAGGAATTAAGATTGCCTTCTTTGTATCACTTTATAGATTAATAACCATTGCAAGAATAAACCTCAGTGAATATAGAAACAATATCTTTCAGATACTATATCTTGTTGCAATCTTAACGATGTTTGCAGGAAACCTTGGAGCGCTTGCACAAAAAAGTATAAAAAGGATGCTTGCCTATTCTAGTATAGCTCACTCAGGTTACCTCATGATAGCCTTGATCTGTACGTTTGTAGGTACTGTTTTGATACCCCAGACAATGCTTTACTATCTTTTAATCTATACCCTGATGAACATTGGCAGTTTTGGCGCTATTTCACTACTTGAGGCCAAAGAAGCAAGAAATCCAACCCTTGAAGATCTACAGGGCATTGGAAAATCTTCAGGATTACTCAGTGCATCTTTCTCAATCTTTTTGTTTTCTCTGGCAGGACTTCCACCCTTTGCAGGTTTTTTTGCAAAGCTGTATCTTTTTGTTCTTAGTCTTAAAAGTGGTTTTGTGTGGCTTACTCTCCTTGCCATAATTGCAAGTTTAATAGGTGTCTTCTATTATATAAGAGTGGTTGTTTATATGTATATGAAGGGTGAAAAGGATACAGAGATACTACCAGAAGGCGTAAGTGCTCCATTTGGTATAACCCTGTGTGCTATCTTTATTATAGGAGGCGGGCTAATTT
>CAYSBA010000280.1:0-2534 GCA_964429075.1 uncultured bacterium | reverse complement strand
AGGGAGATTACAACAATACACACAGGCAAAATATGGTAGACCACCAGAATATAAGATTATTAACAAACAGGGTCCTGACCACAGATCCCTTTATGTTGTAGAAGTTAAAATAAGAGAGGAAAACAGAACAGCAAAAGGTAAAGGTCGCACAAAAAAAGATGCGTGTAAGGAAGCTGCAACAGAGATGTTAAAACAGATCATATGTGATGAAGACAGCATTGATAGTTAGTAAAAAAAATAAGATATTACCGGTTTTTATACCGATGCAGGGGTGCAGATACCGCTGTATCTACTGTAATCAGAGTAGCATAACGGGCATCTATATGTCAAAATCTGGTATAATAGATTCTGTAAAAAGACAGATAAATGAGTATCTATCTTATAGATCAAAATATGATCAGATTGCCTTCTATGGAGGCACATTTAGCTTTTTACCAGAAAATATAAGAAACAGGCTCTTCAAACTGGCTAATGATCTAATAAAGATGGGGAAAGTATCATCTGTAAGGATATCAACTGCCCCTGATGGAATGGGAAATAACTTTATCGATTATTTGAGTTCCAATCATGTTAGCTGTGTTGAACTTGGTGTTCAAATCCTTGATGACAGTATACTTAACAGTGTTGGTAGATGTCAGACCTCATCACAGACTATTTCAGTGATCCATGACCTGAAGCAAAAAGGAATAAAGGTTGTCGGTCAAACCATGCTCGGTCTTCCCGGGTCAAATTTTGATAAAGAGATCGATACAGCAAAAAGGCTCATCAATGCTGGTATTGATGCAGTAAGGATATATCCTCTATATGTCTTCAAAGATACTCCACTTTTTTACCTCTATCAATCTAATAAATACATCCCACTTAGTCTGAATGATGCTGTAAAGAGAGTCTCCGAGTTGCTGATCCTTTATAACCATGCTGATGTGAAGGTTATACGGGTTGGACTTCCTGTAACTGGCAGAAATCCGGTTGCAGGTCCTTACCATCCTGCTCTAAAAAGCCTTGCAGAGACATTGATATACAGAAGGATAATATCCTCTCTGCCAGAAAAAAGGGTTGAAAAGATCTATGCAAAAAAAGAACACATCCCGCTTATTTTTGGAATAAATAGAAAAAATCGAGAATTACTTGAAAGAAAATTCATAAAAAAGATCTCAATTTTACAAGATGAAAAAATAAAAGATTATAGAATCTTATGGATGGATGATGAAGGTAAGTGTCATCATTCCGGTCTATAACAGAAAAAAGATGGTGCTTGAGGCAATAGAATCTGTTGTTCAACAGACATGCTTGCCCTATGAAATTATTGTGGTTGATGATGGATCTACTGACGGCACACCTGAGGCAATAGCAAAAAGGTATCCTGATGTTAGATTGATAGTTACAGAGATAAATATGGGTGTATCTCAGGCCAGAAATATTGGAATCAAAGGTGCAAAAGGCGACTGGATTGCACTATTAGATTCTGATGATCTCTGGGATAGGAAAAAACTCGAGAAACAGCTTGAATATCACAAAAATCATCCAGATATATTAATCTCACAGACAGATGAAAGATGGCTCAAAAATGGAAGACCTCTAAATAAAAAAAGGTACCATGAAAAGATAGATGGATGGAACTTTCTTGTATCCTTGGAGCGTTGTATGATCTCACCCTCCTGTGTGATGTTAAAGAAAGAACTGTTTGAAAAACATGGATATTTTGATGTAAGGATGCCAGTTTGTGAGGATTATGATATGTGGTTGAGACTTACTCACCGTTATCCTGTTGGCCTTATTAAAGAAAGGCTTGTAATAAAAAGGGGGGGGCATGATGATCAATTATCTTTCAACTATGAGGCAATGGATAGATTCAGGGTATATTCCCTTTTAAAGATATTAGATTCTGAACCTCTCACGCCCCAATTCAGAAATTCTGCAATATCTATGTTGATCAAAAAGGCAACAATACTCAAACAGGGTGCAGAAAAGAGGGGTAACAGATTTTTAAGCTTTTACTATGAAAGACTGATAAAGAGATTTACTAAACAATTATATAAAAAAGTAGACGAGGGGCATTAAAAATCCTTCCCTCTGCCCCCCGTCCACCACGAGGAGGGTGTATCATATAGTGGCGGGATCCTCAGCCGAATCATTGACCGATGGCATCTCCTTTAGTTTATTTCTGGCAATCTTCCATGCCTGTTGTACAATCCACGAAAGTGATCTATCGAGCCTGTAGGCCTCATGTTTTATCTCTTCGAGCATAGACTCGGGAAAATAAAGACTCTGCTTTCTTTTGTCTGTCTTATTGTTCATACCTACCTCTTAAAATCGTTTTGTTCGCATTAGAATTTTACCTCAAGTTGTTGCTGTGTCAAAAAAATAGACAGACTAAATAAAAGATTTTTAAGATTTATAAATTTACTTTAGGTTTATATTTAAGCATTTCAGATTAATTTTCTAATATACATCAATCATACAATGTATCTTATATAGAACTGAGCAATTAAAACGATTTAACTCACTGATATTACTTTTATGACTAAAAAAAC
>CAYSBA010000279.1:792-2538 GCA_964429075.1 uncultured bacterium | reverse complement strand
ATATTTTCAAGTGTAACCTATTTTGTTTTTTAGATTTTAATGTTTGCAACAAAATTCCATAAGAGGTATAATAAGGAATACTAACTATTAACTATTTTGGTGGTAGTATGAAGGCTCACAAGATGATAAATAGAATTATAATCTTTCCAACCATTTTTTTTATGTTAAATATTGGTACACTTATTGCAAAGACAAAAAACAAAAAAGGTTGTCTCTTATGCCACAGGGGAATTGCGGTCATCAACCAGAAGATGCAGCCCTATCTCCTTGATATTGCAAATGATATCTATGGCGCATCAAAAGGTTTTGAATGTGCAATCTGTCACGAAGGCAGACCTTTTGAAACAGATAAACAAAGTGCTCACAGAGGATTGATCAAAAATCCTTCTAGTATGTGGGTATTACACAAGGGGAAGGGCTGTGCAAAATGTCATGATTCAGAAAGATCAATAACGACCATACTTGGCAAAAGGCTCAAAAGGCCAGCCGGTGGTTCCCTTATGGAGGTAAGGGTAGAAGATCTCGATCCTACAGGATCTACCGGCTTTGATTATACCTACAGGATGTCAAGATCTCTCATGGGGCTCGAGACAGGTAAGGCCAATAAGATACTCTCATCAAATGGATTTTTAAAAAAGGGTATGTTCCTCTATGCAGACTTTGATATGGATGATCCAGATGGGGATACACCAAGGGTAGGTACAGAAATCTATAAAAAATGGATATCCCTGGCTATACATAAGGGATTTATTAAGAATCTAAAGCAGGTAAAGGAGATACCCGATTATGATAAGGGTCTTATGATATTTAAAGACAGAAGAGCTGCTGCACTCTCTGACCTTCATCGAAAGCAGTGTGCACGCTGTCATGTCTGGGGCAAGGGCAGGGACAAAAGAGGTGATCATTGTGCAGCAGGCTGTGCAGCCTGTCATATGATATATACCAATGATGGAATCTACCTTGGTAATGACCAAACAATGAAAGCACTTACAAACAGACCACATCCGATCAGACACGAAATAACAATAAAAATCCCACCATCACATTGTACACACTGTCACACAAGAGGAAAGAGAATAGGGACATCCTTTGTGGGGCTATTTGAGTACGACTATGTTAAAGACAAAAAGGCTCCACCCTTTGATAAGGCAGGTAGGCCACAAAGGCCTCTATTTACAAAAGAATACCTCTCAATAAGACCTGATGTACACTTTGAACGTGGCCTGACATGTGCAGATTGTCACACCTCAATAGATCTTCATGGTGATGGTAATATATATCCTGTAACCTTCTATCAGGTAGAGATCACCTGTCAGGACTGTCATGGGACAACTGATAAATTTCCATGGGAGTTGCCAATTGGATATGATACACCGGTGGTATTGAAAACAGAAAGGGGAACCTATAAAAAGGATGGCATAGAATATCTGTATACAAGCAGAGGTAATGTAAAGTCAAACTGGATAAAGGAGGGTAACAAGGCCTTTCTGATAGGGATAATGGATGGCAAGAAACACAGAATACCACTATTAAAAGATATATCTGAACATAACAGTTTTAAAACCAAGCAAGGACTTGTGGCAATGAAGATGGTATCTGCTCATCTTGACAAACTTGAGTGTTATGCCTGCCATTCAACCTGGGCACCACAGTGTTATGGCTGTCATATGGAGTATGATCTGAGAAAAAGAGGTACAGACTGGATAAGTACTAAAAAAACAACATCAGACAAAAGAAAAATAATTC
>CAYSBA010000279.1:0-782 GCA_964429075.1 uncultured bacterium | reverse complement strand
CACCAAAGGTGATCTGGCCATAGAAAACAGAAGTTTCTTAAGGTGGGAGTCTCCTATCCTTGTTAAAAATTATAAAGGCAGGGTATCCCCTGCTGTACCTGGTTGTCAGGTCTTTTTCACCATGCTGGATAACGACGGAAAGGTAATAGCATTAAATGAAACCTACAAAACTTCTACTTCTCACAATTCACCCACCCTTGCACCGCTTTTCCCACATACAGTTTCACTTGTTGCAAGGAGCTGTGAAGATTGTCACACAAATCCAAAATCAATGGGATATGGGACAGCCAACACAAGATGGGCACGCTCTTTGGAAGGTCAAACCCCCATGTTTGTTGATTTTTCAAGGGGTGTAAATGGAGATACAATTAAGAAAAAGACCTCTCTATGGCAAATAACCCCTATTACAGACTATAGCTGGACACCGGACCAGCTTATCGACGCACATGGACAGCAGACACAGAATATGCCCCTAAATGAGGATAGTCCACTACCCCAAGAGATGCTCAAAGTTGTTGACAGAGAAGGAAGCTGTGTGGCCTGTCACTCTCTATATGGGACCAAGCTCTGGGAAAGATTGAGGGAAAAGGTGGGCCGTGCCACTACAATGGAGAGTCATGATGCGATCTTAAAAAAGATCCTTATAGAGTTTATTAATAATAAATAGACTATCTAATAACTCATATTTAAACGATCTATAATCCTTCGTATCAACGAAAGATTTTTTCTTTTTGGACTTACCAATACCCTTGGAAGATCAATATGGTCTCTATCCTCAATCT
>CAYSBA010000278.1:0-2539 GCA_964429075.1 uncultured bacterium | reverse complement strand
GAATATAGAACAGAAAGATTTTTTGCCAGTCCTTTTTCATAAGTCTTATAAAAGATAGATAAAAGACAATGGCACACACCGAAACAAAAACAATCTTTATCGCATCTGAAAGTTGGGACCATAGAATACTACCAACGAGCATCGATTTTAGTTCTTCATGACCATGAGCTCCCTTATCTATCAATATGATCGTCAGGGCCGAAGAAAAGGCATATATAATACCAATAATTGCCTCCTGCGGCACCTTTTTGTTTTTCAATTCTGAAAGGGTAAATAGAAGTGCTCCCATAAGTGTCATCATTAGCGCAAATATAAATACATTTTTGGAGTGAATCCATGTTGCAAAAGCTGCGCCAAACGCTGCAAGCTGTGCAAGGGAAAGATCAGCAAATATCAACTCTTTTTCTAATATCTTCAGACCGAACAGACTCAGGCTAAAGGCAAGTGCAAAGAGTGATATTAAGGGATATTTTAATATCTCCAATATTTCCATTTCTGCCTCCTCTAATCGGTTGATTGATAGGCCTTTTTGATCTTCGACAGGATGGCATCAATCAATTTGAAATAGTCTCCTACATCATACCTATCCGTTACCTCAGTCAATACAGAAACAATCTTTGCACCTGTCATTGATGATACCTTTTCAGCAGATTTCGTATCATAAAACCTTTCTATCAAAATGGCCTTTACATCCTCTTTTTTCATTGTCCTTACAAGGTTCATAATATGAGAAATTGTAGGTGGAATCCCCGGTTTTGACTCAATATAACCTACTATACGCATACCAAGCCATCTTGCAAGATAGTTAAAACTTGTGTGATATGCTACAATAGCCTTACCCTGTAAAAAAGAGTATTCCTTTTTTCTGTTTATTAAGAAGTTGTTAAGCCTATCAAGGAGTTTTTTCAGATTCTCATCTATTTTCTCCTTATTTACGTTTAGTGTTTTTAAGGCCTCAGCAATACCCTGTGCTATTTTTGGAGCATTGTCAGGATTTAACCAGAAATGTGGATTGCCGTATGGATGGATGTCGCCCATACTCCTATCAATTTTAGTCTTGGGTTTATCAATCACCTCTACAAATCTTGATACATCTATGTAACCTGAAGCTCCTTTCATAATCTTTGGATTTCTTGATGAATCGAGAAGAAGGGGTAACCATGCCACCTCAAGATCAAGACCTATCAGAAAAAGCATATCAGCACGTTTCAGTTTTAGTATATAGGATGGCTTGGCCTGTAAATAGTGAGGATCCTGCATTGGTTTACAAAGACTTATCACCTTTACCTGATTGCCTGCTATCTCTTTAACGAACCAACTTATTGTTGGTGTTGTTGTAACAACCAATGGTTTTGAAAAGGATAGATTCGAAAATAATCCGCAGAAAAAAACGCCTAAAAAGACCCTTTTAATACATGTGTGGACGATGTGGTCCAACTGTAAACGTCCAGCTAAGGAGTATACCAAAGTTTTTATCTTCATTGTCCTGCCTCCTAAGAGTTAAGATTAATCTGTTAAATTCAGTAAAATAGTGAGTAAATTGTAAAGACTGAAGGTTCTCAACCTTTTTATTTGTATCTATGAATTCTAATTTTGCACCAATAAAGTTATATCTATCAAGCTGATGTTGTAAAAAGAGGTAACCACCAATCTCCTTTCCATAAAATGGATGAACGACTATCTCAGCTACAGCAATCTCAGAATGATATAGATCAGGTATATCTTTATACCTCAGGGTGACAGAAAAGCTATCATTTAGATTTTCTGAAAAGCTGTCGGTCCAAAGATGCATACCAGAAATATAGAGTTCTATTCCACCATCTTCTCCAACCTCAAAAAAGGTATTACTCTTAAACAAAATACCTCTTTTCCCATTTAGAATGCCACCAGCTGTATTGGCGTCAAAGAGTTCCAGATAGAGTTGCCAGTATATATCCCATGGAATTGGTACTATCCAGTTGAGCTGAAAACCATCACCGGATATTCCTTCATCTCCAAAAAAATATTTTAAGACATAGGGATAATCCATATAAGGTAGTTCTGGCTCATGTGTGATATTTGTCCGAAGGACATCAACACGTTTTCTACCCAGTATAAGCTGGAGATCATAAGGTAGTGTAAGTAGTGTAAAGTATGCCTCTTCAACATCAAGATCACCCTCTTTTGGTATCGATAAAAACACATCTGCCCTTGCAAATGGATCAACAGGACTCTGGAGTCCAATCTCAATCTCATTTAACGAAAAGTCGTTTTTTATAGGTTCTGAAAATAGGATTCTGTCAGTGAGGTTACCTATAACACTTATATCTGGGTTAAAGGCACTTTTTGCATATGTATCAAAAGACAAAAAACATAACAGAAAAAAGAGGTAGAAATATTTAAAAGCATAAAAGTAATCATTGTTCTTCAAGAACACCTCCTTAAATATGTTGACCGACTAACAGGTCAAGGATATTCAATTGTTTCAGAACTAAAATAAAGTGAGCTAAATATATTGAGAGGGAGGTGCTCTTTGATTCTTTAAGCTTCTGGTTAAATT
>CAYSBA010000277.1:0-2557 GCA_964429075.1 uncultured bacterium | reverse complement strand
TCGAATCAAACGGATCATCCTCTATGGCAACAGTATGTGGATCAAGTCTTTCATTAATGGATGCCGGAGTACCGATTAAGTCTGCTGTTGCAGGTATAGCAATGGGGCTAATTAAATCAAACAATGAAACCATCATTTTGACAGATATATTGGGTGATGAAGACCATTGTGGTGATATGGATTTTAAGATTGCTGGGACAAGAACAGGGATTACTGCCGTTCAGATGGACGTAAAAATCCCTGGACTTGAAAAAGAGCTGCTAAAGGAGGTATTTTTGAGGGCAAGAAAGGCAATCCTCTATATACTCGATAAAATGGATCAATGTATAGACCAGCCACGGCCCAATATTTCAGAATATGCTCCCAAAATGGTTACTATTACAATCAGACCAGAACGTATAAAGGATCTGATAGGTCCAGGTGGCAAACACATTAAACAGATAATCGAAAAGACCGACTCCACAATAGATATCGATGATAACGGTGTTGTTCATGTAGCCTGCAAAAATAAGGATAACCTTGAAGCTGCACTTCAAATGATCGAAGAGCTTGTTGGAGAGCCAGAAATCGGGAAGACCTATTCAGGCATTATAAAAAGTCTTGCCCCCTTTGGGGCCTTTGTGGAGGTAATGCCAGGGGTTGAAGGACTCTTACACGTATCAGCACTTGGTAAGGGATATGTTAAAAATATAAAAGATTACCTACACGAAGGTCAAAAATTGATGGTACGCATTGTGAGTATTGATTCACGGGGGAAGATCCGCCTTGAGTTAGTTGATGGAGGGTAGCGTTTGCTATGTTACAGATGTGGCGTATACAATCCTGAATCTGCCACAAAATGTTCAAACTGTGGTAATCCACTTAGGGAAGACATAACAGATGGAACTGAGCGTCCGGTACTTATCACAGAGCTTGGATCAAAAGAGATAAAAAGAGACTATCCACTTTTACCACAGACCAATATAGATAAAAGATTCGAGATTATAGAACCCTTTTCAGCAGGCGACCTATCATTTATATACAGGGCCTTTGATCATTCTTCAAATCAAAAAGTCCTACTCAAGTTATACAAAGCAAGGCTTATCCAGACTCAAAAGGAACGCAACAACTTTCTCCATACAATGGAGAAATATTTAAAAGAATCTGAATCGTGGCCAATACCGCAAAAGATAATCTCATTTGGGATATATCAGGACTTCTGCTATGTTGCTCTTACTGATTCTGAAGGTATATCACTACGAAATATGCTCGATGTAAGGCAAAAGGCACAAAGATCCTTTGATCTTAAGGAGGTCCTTGCCATCATAATTGATATTGCAAAATCATTAAACAATAATATTCACTGTGATCTCCATCCTGGAAATGTAATCCTCCTACCAAATTCCACCTTTGTTAATGATATTTTTACATATTCCATAATTCCAGAGGATATATTCATAAAGATTCAAAGGCTTGACAACAAAAAATCTGTCTACATCGCACCAGAGATATTTTCAAAATCCAAAAGAGGCTGTCGTGAATCCGATGTCTATTCAGCAGGAATACTTATCTGGGAATTAATAACAGGCTCTTTACCAGAAGGTGGTTTCAGGAGTCTTATAAAACTATATCCACAACTGCCTCAAGCGCTGGATGTAGTTTTAAGAAGGAGTCTATCGGCAGATGTCAAAGATCGTTATCCATCTTTGAATCATCTGGCAGTCGATCTTTTTGAGATTGTAGAAAATGGAAGACTATTTTACAAAAACATTCTGGACTGTAGAAAAGAAGATGCACCCTCTCTTTCTGAACATGTTCTTGAAACACCAATTAAGGTACATGAAGAAAAGCCACCGGTAGTGCAACAAGAATCTCAAATCGTTGACACCCCACCACCGGTAGTTCTATATGGCAGTGATGATCCTGCCAGTGAGGTAGAGGTCACAAGGGAAATCAAGCCCGATGTAATCAGGGAGGGAGATATGAATGAAAATATAGAGACAAAAGGTACACATAAAAACATCCTGTTTTTTATAGTACTTTTGCTAATATTCATCATTGTTGGAATACTATTTGTCTATAATACCTACGGTCAAAACCTTTTTGGCAATCCCAAAGGATGTCCATGGAACATGGCACTTGTACAAGGTGGCACATATAGAGTAGGCACTCCGAATGATTATGAGAGCCTTTTTACAGACAGAAGGGCAGAGATGGTAAAAGTGAAATCGTTCTGCATGGATATCTATGAATACCCCAATAGGGATGGTATAAAACCAAAGGGTAGCATGACCTATCAGGAGGCAGAAAGATTATGTAAAAATCAGGGTAAAAGACTGTGCAATGAAGATGAGTGGGAGGTTGCCTGCATACTCAGTCAGAATAGAGAAAAATATCAGGATGTCTGCAATATTGCATCTAATGATTTGAGACCTTCAGGTACTGCAAAAGAGTGTATCACCGATTCTGGGATAAGGGATCTTGTGGGAAATCTTATGGAATGGACATCAACATCACCACATGGTTATGGTAATCTTAAGGTTGTAAAGGGTGGTTCATTTTTGACACCAAAAAAATT
>CAYSBA010000276.1:0-2559 GCA_964429075.1 uncultured bacterium | reverse complement strand
ATGTATGGATTAGGACTTTCAATATTGAATACTACCTTGGTATCGATCATCTTAGTGTTTTAATGGTATTTCTTACAGGGATAGTCTCGCTGGTAGCATGTATATCGTCATGGACAATAGATAAGAGTGTAAAGGGGTACTTCTCACTGTTTCTCATACTTGAGACCTCCATGTATGGTGTATTTATGGCACTTGATTTCTTTTTGTTCTATGTATTCTGGGAACTCATGTTAATTCCGATGTATTTTCTTATTGGTATCTGGGGTGGGCCAAGACGTGAATATGCAGCAATCAAGTTCTTTTTATACACCCTTCTGGGAAGTGCGCTAATGTTACTTTCAATGATTGCCCTCTATTTCACCTCATCACCCACTACCCTTGCAGATGGTAGTCATGCAGCACACACATTTAACATGATAAAGCTTGCTCATGAGAATTCCTTTAGCCATATAGCACCACTTTTGGGCATTCCCTTTAACAAACTCATATGGGTGGCACTTTTTATCGGTTTTGCCATAAAAATACCTATGTTCCCCTTCCATACATGGTTGCCCGATGCCCATGTGGAAGCACCAACACCAATTTCGGTAATCCTTGCAGGTGTGCTCTTGAAGATGGGGACCTATGGCATTCTAAGGGTCAACTATCCAATTCTTCCAGAAGCGACACAGTGGGCTGCTTTTGTTGTTGCAATTTTTGGCATGATAAACATTGTATATGGTGCCTTATGTTGTCTCTATCAGACAGATTTCAAAAAGCTCATTGCCTATTCTAGTATAAGTCATATGGGATACTGTCTTCTTGGAATGGCTGCCTTTACAGATCAGGGAATAAGCGGATCGGTTTTGCAGATGTTCAATCACGGAGTGGTAACATCAATGCTATTTTTGACAGTAGGGGTTATATACGATAGGGCGCATCATAGAAACCTTTATGGTTTTGGTGGCCTTGCAAAGCAGATGCCAGTCTATGCAGCCATTACAGGACTTGCTTTCTTTGCTGCAATGGGTTTGCCCGGGCTTAACGGTTTTATAAGTGAGGCCCTCGTTTTCATAGGTGCATTTCCCGTCTATACAATAGTCACAATCATCTCAGCAACAGGTATTATTTTGACAGCAGCCTATCTACTCTGGACTATCCAGCGTGTCTTTCTTGGTAAACTCAACGAAAAATACAAAAACCTGCCCGATCTCGACCTGAGAGAAAAGATTATGCTTTATCCCTTAGGTGCAATTTGTCTTGCTGTTGGTATATATCCTGTAATGATCCTCGATAAAATAAATCCCGGTCTATTTGATCTTATAAAACTTGTGAGAGGATGACAGTGACTTCCTTATTAGAAAGCACAAAGACCGTAATTCCAGAGCTAATTCTTGCATTTGGTGCGCTTTTTACATTCATTTTTGCAGCAATTAGACGTGAAATTTCAAAGATCTTGTTCCCATTTTTGCTTATTCTTACTTCAGCAATTTTTATTCTTTCATACCATTTTAACAACCTGGCCTTTTCTGGTCTTATTATTAAAGATGGAACAGGATATTTTACTGGTTTGATTTTACTCACATCCACTATACTCTTTTATCTTTTATACTCAGACAACAGATCAGGTGTTACCAAGAGGGTAGAGGAGTTTGGTGGTTTTATTCTCGTTATGCTTTTTGGTATGTTGGTCTTCTCATCAACAGAGAATCTTTTAATGATCTATCTTTCCATGGAGACAATCAGCGTTGTTTCATACATCCTTGTAGGATATAGGCCATTAAACCCTGAATCAACAGAAGCAGGAACCAAATATGTAATCTTCGGTGGTGTTGCAAGTGGAATTATGATCTTTGGGATATCACTTGTTGCAGGCTATAGCGGTGGTTTTACCTTGACAGATGTTGCTACGTCCTTGAACAGCCCATCATCGCCAGCATTCAGTGGAGCTCTTTTATTTATTTTGGGGCTCTTTTTTAAGATAGCTGCCTTTCCAATGCACCTGTGGTGTCCTGATGCCTACCAAGGTGCGCCTACAACATTTACAGCATATCTTTCGGTTGCTCCAAAGATTGCCGGGTTTGCTGTATTGATAAGATTGGCTGGTCATTCTTTACAGAGTGATGGTATTATCTGGATAATCTCGATTGTGTCAGTTGTTACTATGACCTGGGGCAATCTTGCCGCTATAGTTCAAAACAATACAAAAAGACTTCTAGCATATTCGAGTGTTGCCCACGCAGGCTATTTACTGCTCGGTTTTCTGGCATTAGAGTCAGGGGGAAAGGAGGCCATTCTTTTTTATCTTACAGTATATATGGCAATGAACATGGGTGCCTTTGGTGCTGTGTCATTAATTGAGAGAAAAAGTGATGCTGTTACTCTTGATGTATTCAGGGGACTGGGGTACAGGGTACCTGCAATTGCCATTCCTTTTTCTATATTCTTAATTGCACTTGCTGGTATCCCGCCTACAGGGGGGTTTGTGGCAAAGTTCTATCTGTTTGCATCATTGATACATAGGGCAGGGTTTTTGATGTATCTTCTTGTGCTCATTGCTCTTTTGAACAGTGTAATATC
>CAYSBA010000275.1:0-2559 GCA_964429075.1 uncultured bacterium | reverse complement strand
TGGTATCGAAATATCAAAAGACAGAATTGACAAACTACTGTCTGAGATAATCCCTTCATATTATGAAAAGCTGAACCAAAAGACCACTGAAAGGGTAAAAGAAAAAATGACTACAGTACTTAAGAGACATTTACAAAGAACAGATGAACTGGTTGAATCCATCAGAAAGACCGCTGCAAGTATCTTTGATATAAAGTATCAACCTCTTGATGCAGAGGAGGTTTTTCAGATTGTCAGGCGCCCATATTGGGTGACCTATCGGTGGTCGACCTCCTTTACCGCAATTTCTGATGGTATTTTAGAGAGGTTTCTTCCTGAAGGGATCAAGAAAAAGAGATTCCTCAATCAGATAAGCCGTCAAATCGATCCGCTTGTAAATAGCAATGTGGAAAACATAAGATGGGCACTTTATCAAAGTATAAATGAGACCTTCAGAAAATTTAAGTCTGATCTAAATAAAAAATTTAAAGAGGTCCTTTCTGATACAAAGGGTGCAATAGAGACTACTCTAAAGAAGAAACAAAAGGAGGGCGAAGCCTTTTTAAAAGACAAGGATATCCTTTTAGAAAGGGCAGACAATATTTATAGCCTTTATAGCCAATTGATGCAACTATGATCACTCGGAAATTACTCTTATGATTTCAAAACCCTTTTCAGGACCTCTATAATTCATAAGTACAAGGGAATCTGATCCCTGCGCAACAAGCTTTACTATGCCCGGTTTCATCCCATATGTGAACTTATCAAGACAGGATACCTTTCCACTTACAACCTTTTTTAAGGTATCTCGGTCCACCTGAATCCTTACTGCGTCATTAACAAATTCGTCCATAGATATGAAACAACCATCTTGAGCGAGTGTAGCAGGATCGGATCTTGTAATCTCTCTTGGTTTTTTTGCCTTTTCGTAAGAAAAATCTCCTATCTTTGTCCTAATAAGCCCAAACAATACAGAGTCTAAATCTAACTGTTGACCCAAGTCGTATGCGATCCTTCTTATAAAGGTACCTGCAGAACATAGGATGTAAAGTTTTACCTCAGGCCATCTGATATCAAGGATATGCATGTCATATATCTCAATTGGTTTTGTAAAATCAGGGACATTTTTACCACTTCTTGTATATTTATAAAGAGGTTTTCCCTTGAATTTTTTTGCAGAATAGCCAGGCACCTTCTGTTCTTTCATAGCAGCAACCTTTGATACTGCATTCTTTATACTCTTTTCTCCAGGAAAGGGTGGGGTATACCACTTTATAATCTTTCCATCGATATCCATTGTATCAGTTAGAATTCCAAATCTGACAACAGCGTAGTATTCTTTTTTAAACCTTTTTGCATACTCATTCATCTTTGTTCCGGCATTTACACCAACTAGCAAAAGACCGGTTGCAACCGGATCGAGAGCACCGAAATGCCCTACTTTTTTGATCCAGCGAGCCCTTTTTAAAAATTCAAGTGTCTTTGTAGATGTAAGGCCCCTTTCTTTATAGACAAGAAGAATTCCACTTTTATTACCCATTGTAGAGACACCTTTCTATCTCTTGAAAGATCTTATTTCTAACATCCTCATAAGTGCCTTCTATCTGACAGCCTGCTGAGTTCTTATGACCACCCCCACCAAAGGCAATAGCTATACTTGCAACATTATAGTTGCCCTTAGATCGGAAACTGACTCTGAAGATATCTTTCTCCACTTCTCTAAATAAAACTGCGATCTCAACACTATTTATTCCCCTTACCAGATTTATTAACCCATCAATAAGATCTGACTCCTTACCATATTTTTCAAGGATATCTTTAAAGATTGTTATTGAGCCATATTTGCCACGATTAGATATATATAGATTTTTGAGGGCCTCTCGCATCAGGTATAGCTTTTCTGGAGGGTAGTTCTCGTATATCTGCATTGCGACAAACCATGGATCGATATCATACCTTATCAGTTTGCTACATATACTAAAGGCTTCGCTGTCTGTATTAGCGTAATGAAATGAACCTGTGTCCGTCAGTATAGTTGTATATATACAGATTGCAATATCTCTGTTAAGTTCAATGCCCATTGTCTTTATAAGATCGTAGATTACAATCCCTGTACTTGCCTTTTCAAAGTTATTCAGATCTATTTTTCCAAAAGGTTTGTGATATTTATGGTGTCCAAGATTCAGTACTGTGCCTTTCCCATCGAAATCGATAAATTCCTGACCTGCCTGTGCAACCTCACCGTGATCAACAAGTACTGTTACATCAAAAGATTCATTATCAGGAATTCTTGAAATAAATCTGTCTGCACCAGGCAGGAATCTGTATCGTGTTGGAACCAAGTCTTTGCAATAAAGGACAATGTTTTTTTTCAACATCTTTAATGCATTATAGAGGCCAAGTGCAGAGCCAAGTGTATCACCATCAGGACCCATATGCGAAATTATTAGGATCTTATTTGCATTAGATAAATAATTAGCAACCTCTTTTAGCTGATCATTATAACCTTTTCTCTTATCCATTTTAGATTAAACATTTAATATTTCAAATTGAACATCAAGAAGTTCTATATATGGCAGT
>CAYSBA010000274.1:0-2560 GCA_964429075.1 uncultured bacterium | reverse complement strand
ACATTGAAATGGGTATCACCTGTATAATAAGAGGCGATGATCATCTTACCAATTCATTTAAACAAACACTTGTCTACCAGGCCATAGGCAGAGACACCCCAGAATTTTATCACATACCCCTGATCTATGGTCAGGACAAAAAGAGACTATCAAAGCGTCATGGAGCAATGAGTGTCAATGAATATAAAAGACTTGGCTATCTACCCGAGGCTATGGTTAATTTTCTTGCAAGATTGGGATGGGGTATGGAAGACAAAGAGGTTTTCAGTATGGATGAGCTAATCAGGTACTTTGATATAGACAAGGTGAGTAAATCACCTGCAATATTTAATCCTGACAAACTCGATTGGCTTAACTCTGTCTACCTGAGGAAGAGGGTTCCACATGACTTAGCGGAACTATTAAAACCATTTTTTAAAGAGATAGGAATTGGAATAGATGAATTAGATAATGATCGGCTTTTTAGGATAATCTCGCTAGTTGTTGAACGATCTAAGACACTTAAAGAACTTGCAGAAAGGTCGATCTACTTCTTTTCAGACAGTTTTGAATATACAGATAAAGGGGAAAAACTCATTAAAAAGGGCATAGACAAGAAAATCTATCCTGCTCTCAAAGAGGCCTTTTCAAAGGCAGAAAAACTCGATAACGAGGAGATAGAGAGGATCTTGAGGGGTGTATCACAAGAGCTTGGATGTTCACTAAAAGATGTGGCACAATCTTTGAGAGCAGCTATAACAGGCACCAATGTAAGTCCTGGTATATTTGAAACTGTGGAGCTTATCGGCAAAGATAGGGTAATAAAAAGGATCGATAAGGCAATGCATATTAATCTTTAAGCATTTCTAAGAATCTTGAGACATGACTGCCTCCCCAGTAGATCCTACCACATAAGGAGCACATATAGAATTTGTCGAAGTTCTTATAAACAAAAGGCCATATTTTATCTTTTATCTCATGCTTTGATACCTCTAATAACAGTTCATTGCACAAAGGACATCTCTTTGTTCTTCGTTTTATGACAATCTTAAAATCATTGATAACTTTCTTTACCTGTTTCTGTGGATCATCGCTCTCTATAAAAAAATAGTATTTCAAGTCGCGTCTTTTTATCAAAGAAAGGTCTCTTGTAAGAACTACTCTTTTCTGTTCGTTCGAGATCTTTATCATAATATCCTTATCCCAGTTTTTTTCATAAAGACAATCTATTCCAATCATTCTAAGATACCGAGCAAGCCTGCCAAGCATAGAATCACAGATAAAGGATGGAAATCTTAAAAGACGCCTATTGAAAAGTGTAGATTCCATCTGTCTTCAAGGAATAGTGCCCTTGGTTTAAGGTTGTAACCGATTTCAAGACTGATGGGACCGATCGGAGTAGAGTATCTTATACCCATACCAGATACCCATCGCAATCTCATAAGATTGAAATTCTCTGGTTCTATCCACAGGTTTCCGGCATCTACAAAAAATGCCATCTGAAATTTATCAATAATAGGTATCCTCAGTTCAAACTTGGTATTAAAAAAACTAGAACCACCTTCACTGATTGTTCGCCCATTTTCATAGGGTATAGCAAGGTCTTCCTTTGATCTTATTCCACAACGATTTATAAGGTAAGAATAGTGGTCATCCGGTACCATAGATTGTTCTTTATATCCACGAAGAGTGTCTGTACCTCCAAGAAAAAAACGCTTATTTAGTGGTATCTTTGTGTCTTTTGCAAGTGGGAGTATGTTACCACCCCTTATTGAGGACACAAACACTAAAAGATTTTTTATCGGAATATAACCTGTTATTTGTCCTGTAAACTTTATGAAATGACTATAAAAATCTGGATTAAAGATACCTACAGTTTTAGTCCATTCCATCAACATTGAAGAATATATCCCCCTTGTTGGCATAAAAGGATTGTTACGACGGTCGTAGGCAAAGATCTCTCTCAGGGTTTCCATTGTGCTTTTTCCAGAAGGCGCATTGCAGTCTACAGTATTAATATTGTAGTAGCTCGAACTTATATCCTGCAGCCACTCTAATTCGTACTGACTTGTCAATTTTATACGGCTTACTGGATTAGAAAAGAATGAAAAAATCATTGCATACCTATTAACAGTATAACTTGGTTCATTGATTTTCTGGTGTGACATACCCATTGAATAACTGGATGTCCATGGGATGAAAGATAGAGAAGGTGTGGTAAGGTTTAATTCTATCTCTCTTTCAAGGATATCCAGGAAAGTTGCCTCACCATACATCTGTTTATACGATGTGCTGTAAACATAGTTTGAGCTTTTGCCTATCCCAAAGATCGGATAGCTAACCTTTCCAAGGAGTTCCAGGTTTGCACCAAGTCCCAGCATGTTTCTTCTAATGTAATCCACTCTGGTTCTGAGACCCTCTTCACTCTTTAGACCCATGGTAAGTTCAATAAAATTTTTGGGTTTCTCCCTCAATTCAACTACAAGGGTTTTAAATTTTTCCTCCTTTTCAGGATCAAGCAGATAGATCTTTATCCCGGAAAAGATACCGAGGGCAGCAAGGTTATCCCTGCTTTCTTTTA
>CAYSBA010000273.1:0-2561 GCA_964429075.1 uncultured bacterium | reverse complement strand
ATCTTGTAGTACTATACAAAAACTACAACAACATATTGTAATAGGGAGGGTCAAATGACAAGAAAAGGGATCTTTACAAAGCGACAGTTTTCATTCTGGAACTGGAGACTCGATCCAGATGTATCAATTAAGTGGAACAGACAGACCATAATTGAGATGATGCACAGGGATCTTGGGCTTGATATTGAAGAGGCAAAGATATTTACTGTTGAGATAGAAAATAATTATGGTACTTCAAAAAATGGAGACTTTAAGGCAGGAAAACTCATTAATCTGCTCCATGAAGAGCTCGAACAAAGAGGCATAGAGCCAAAGATTGAATTGACAGAAAATGCGATCCTGGTTCTTAAGAGGCGTTATTTGAAAAAGGGTCCAGATGGAGAGCCGATAGAGACACCCAGAGAACTTTTCAGAAGGGTTGCGGGTTTTATTGCAACAGCCGATCTTATTTATAATAAAGATGCAGATATCGCCAGAGTAGCGAATAAATTTTACTGGATGATGGCAAACCTCTATTTTATGCCAAATTCACCAACCCTGATGAATGCTGGTAGAGAACTCGGACAGTTAAGTGCCTGCTTTGTTTTGCCCGTTGGCGACTCTATGGAGGAGATATTTACAGCTATAAAAAATGCAGCACTGATTCACAAGAGTGGTGGAGGTACAGGTTTTTCCTTTTCCAGGATAAGGCCCAAAAATGATAGAGTAAAATCTACAATGGGAATATCTTCTGGACCAGTGTCGTTTATGCGGGTATTTGATGTGGCAACAGAGACGATTAAGCAGGGCGGTACAAGAAGAGGAGCAAATATGGGAGTCCTGCGCATTGACCATCCTGACATCCTTGAGTTCATCAGGTGTAAAGAAAAGGAGGGTCAGATAAGCAACTTTAATATTTCAGTTGCTATTACTGAACAGTTTATGCGTGCTTATCTTAACGATGAAGAGTATGATCTGATAAATCCGAGAAACGGTACTGTTGTTAAACGGCTGAAGGCAAAAGAGGTCTTTGATGAGATAGTGGATATGGCCTGGAAGACGGGAGACCCTGGAATAATATTTATTGATCGTATTAATGAAGATAATCCTACTCCACACATAGGTGAGATAGAGAGCACAAATCCCTGTGGAGAGCAGCCCTTACTTCCATTCGAGTCTTGCAACCTCGGGTCAATCAACCTATCGAAGATGGTAAAAGATGGTGCAATAGACTACGATCTTCTTGGCGAGATTGTGGATGAGGCTGTCCATTTTCTTGATAATGTAATCGACTTAAATAAATATCCCCTTCCTGAAATAGAGAGGATGACAAAGGCCAACCGAAAGATAGGTCTTGGTGTTATGGGTTTTGCAGATATGCTCTTTCAATTAGAGATACCCTATAACTCAAAAGAAGCCTTAAAAATAGCCGATGAGGTTATGGGTTTTATAGACAGACGCTCAAAAGAAAAATCAAAAGAGCTTGCAGAGAAAAGGGGGCCATTCCCTAACTTCGAAGGAAGCATATATGACAGAAAGGGTATGAAGCCTCTAAGGAATGCTACTACCACTACGATTGCCCCAACAGGGACCATTAGTATAATCTCAGGCTGTTCAAGTGGGATAGAACCTATCTTTGCACTTGCATTTACCAGAAATGTCATGGATAACGATAAACTTACAGAGATAAATCCCTATTTTCTTAAGCGGTTGAAGGAGGTCGGCCTGTATAGGGATGAGATCATAGAGAAGGTGATTGAAGAAGGCACTGTACAACACATTTCATCAATTCCTGAAGATATAAGGAGAGTATTTGTGGTTGCTCACGATATTGACCCATTCTGGCATGTTAAGATACAGGCAGAATTTCAAAAACATGTAGATAATGCTGTAAGCAAAACAATCAATTTCCCCAATAAGGCAACAAGGGAAGATGTCAAAAGGGCGTACATGATGGCCTACAAGAGTGGGTGCAAAGGGATTACAATATACAGGGATGGATGTAAATCACATCAGGTACTGACAACAAAAAAGAGCAGTGACAGAAAAGAGCCTGAAATACACCAAGTGAATAAATTGAAACCCAAAGAGAGGCCAGATTGCTTGATGGGCTTCACCCAGAAGATTGCAACAGGTTGTGGAAATATGTATGTAACTATCAATGAAGATAATGATGGTCCTTTTGAACTCTTCTCGTCAATAGGAAAGACCGGTGCCTGTGTCTCATCGCAGACAGAAGCAATTAGTAGACTTATCTCACTTGCACTTCGTGCCGGGATAGATCCAGAAACAATTATCAATCAACTCTCTGGTGTTAGATGTCATAGACCAAAGTGGATGGGTGGAATACAGGTTCTATCCTGCGCCGATGGGATAGCAAGGGCACTAAGAATGCATCTTGAAGGCAAACTAAAACCTGCAACATCAGATAAACAGCTTAAATTACCACTTGATGACAAAGAGGAAAATGAAGGTAAAAATATATTTGCAAACGTGCCATGTCCAGAATGTGGAAATTATACCCTTCAGTTTAAAGAGGGATGTGTAACCTGTATATGTGGTTTTTCAGAGTGCTCTTAAAT
>CAYSBA010000272.1:0-2563 GCA_964429075.1 uncultured bacterium | reverse complement strand
ATGGAAGTACTTTTTAAAAAGTTCCATATTACAGGAAGTTACGTCTTTAAAGCCTGTTACTTTGCTGTCATTGAAAAACAGGGTAAACATTGAACCAACTCTATTAATTGTGCATGGCAGTCTATACTTTTCAATCAACATCCAGAGACCATTCTCTAATCTTGATGAATATTCCTCTAATTTATTATAGAAGCAGTCGTCCAGCAATCTTTTTAGGGTTGCAAGCCCGGCTGATACAGCAACAGGATTGCCAGATAGTGTCCCTGCCTGATACATTGGACCATCCGGTGATACGAGTGTCATTACCTCTCTCTTCCCACCATAGGCACCAATAGGCATGCTTCCGCCGATAACCTTACCAAGGGTAGTGATATCTGGCTCAATGTTATATAACTCCTGTGCACCACCCTTTGCCACCCTAAAACCACTCATAACTTCGTCAAAGATGAGTAACGAGCCATTCTGACTGGTTAACTCTCTCAATCCTTCAAGAAATCCCTCTTCTGGAGGTATGGTCCCCATATTGCCTGCAATAGGCTCAACAATCACACAGGCAATATTATTTTTAAAGGTCTTAAAGATACGTTCAACAGAATCGAGGTTGTTGTATTCTGCTACAAGAGTATCTGAGCTTGTTCCCTTTGTTACACCCGGGCTTGAAGGTGTTCCGAGAGTCATTGCACCTGATCCTGCACTTATTAAAAAGAAATCAGCATGACCATGATAGCAGCCTGCAAATTTAACGATCATATCACGTTGGGTATAGGCCCTTGCAAGTCTCACAGCAGACATGGTGGCCTCGGTACCGGAGTTGACAAGTCTCACACTCTCAATGGATGGTACCATTCGGGTAACAAGTTTTGCGAAATCCAACTCTTTTTTAGTGGGTGCTCCATAACCGGTACCCTCCTCAACGGCCTCTTTTATTGCATTAACAACTTCAGGATCGCTATGTCCGAGTATGAGAGGTCCATAAGATAGAACAAAATCTATATATCTATTGTCGTCTTCATCATATATGTAAGAACCATGTCCTTTTTTTACAAAAGGAGGAGTGCCACCAACTGCACCAAATGCCCTCGCTGGGCTGTTTACACCACCCGGGATATATCTCTTTGCTTCTTTAAAGAGTTTTGTAGATTTGTCGAGCTTCATTGAGACTCCCTGTAAAATTTTGCATACTCTTTTGCAAAGTATGTAATTATAAGATCTGCACCTGCACGTTTTATCGCAGTAAGGACCTCTACCATAGCTTTTTTACCATCTATTAGACCCTCTTTGGCAGCAAATTTTATCATTGAATACTCACCGCTTACATTGTATGCTGCAACTGGCAGCTCGAATTGCTGACTGACCCTATAAATAATATCAAGGTATGAAAGTGCTGGCTTTACCATAACTATATCGGCGTTTTCAACAACATCAAGCTCTACCTCTCTTAAGGCCTCCCTGGGGTTTCTAAAATTCATCTGATAATTCCTTCTATCACCGAAAGATGGGCTCGATTCAGCAGCATCTCTAAAGGGGCCATAAAATGAAGAAAAGAACTTGGCACTATAGGACATAATACCAACATCTTCGTAACCCTCTTCATCAAGGGCCTCTCTAATTGCAAAAACCATCCCATCCATCATACCAGATGGCGCAACGATATCTGCACCATATTTTGCATGGGAAATCGCCTGTTTTGCAAGTATTTCAAGGGTACTATCATTTATGACTCTTCCCTTATTGTCAAGAACCCCACAATGGCCATGATCCGTATATTCACACAGACATATATCAGTAATCAATGTTATCTCTGGCACTTTTTCTGAGATTTCTTTCAATGCAACCTGAACAACACCATCATCTTTTAAAGAACTCTCGCCACGTGGGTCTTTACTTTCTGGTATGCCAAAGAGTATTATAGACCGTATACCAAGATCATAAAGCTCCTTGGCCTCTTTGGCACAAAGATCAGGGGAGATGCGATATACTCCTGGCATGGATTTTATCTCTTCCTTTTTTTCGTTGCCAGGGATTACAAATATAGGAGCTATCAAATCCTTTGGATGAACTAATGTCTCTGAAAGCATCTCAAGCAAAGAGTCCTTCTTACGAAGTCTTCTCATCCTTACATATGGAAACATAATCCTCTCCACTATAATTATAGCTGTAATGCCTTATTACCTATAATAACTATTGTCAAGTTTGAAAAAATATTATATATGTCAGATACACCTGTATAGCTTCATATAAAGGTAATAAAACTTGACAAAAAGTTTATTATGATCTAACAAAGCAGTTTTTGAATGGTAAGGTTATTATAGGCCCTCATAGCTCAATTGGTAGAGCAACGGTCTTGTAAACCGTGGGTTGTAGGTTCGAGTCCTACTGAGGGCTTTTGGTTGGTTCTTTTAAATATAATGCTGGAGGGGTGCCCGAGTGGCCAAAGGGAGCAGGCTGTAAACCTGCCGGCTAACGCCTACGGAGGTTCGAATCCTCCCCCCTCCACCATCTTTTTTTGAGCGGGAATAGCTCAATTGGCCAGAGCATCAGCCTTCCAAGCTGAGGGTCGCGG
>CAYSBA010000271.1:0-2573 GCA_964429075.1 uncultured bacterium | reverse complement strand
AATCTCTCTTTTTAGATCTAATAATGGCAATCTCCTTTAAAAAATAGGTATCGGTACCCAATTTAGAAAATATAGTTGAAATATTTAAAATAGTTATAGATAATGCATAAAGTCCTGTAGTTGCAGCTCCAAAAGTCTTTGCTATTAGTAAAATAAAAATGTATTGTAACATTATACCTGCAATTCTTATAGAGAATACTGATAAACTCTTTCTGACTAACTTTTTTGGTAGATAAAAATCAAACATGATTATCTAAGACGGAACCATCCACCAGATGGCAGTTGTTTGTCATTTGGTTCGAAATCTTTTGTAAGTATATATCTTACTCGCCGATTTCTCTCTTCTGGGGTTTCATCTTCTGTTTTAACTTTAAGATACATCTCGCCAAGTCCTTTATAAAAAATAGTATAGGGAAAGCCTGCATTCTTAAAATAAAGCGCTATTGACTTTGCTCGCATTTTTGATAATTTTAAGTTATATTCACTGTTGCCTACTGTATCTGTATATCCTGCAACATATAACCTCAAGGGACCTATCGATTTAAACTTTTTAATTGCATCAAATATTCTTTTTAAAGCCTCCTTAAGTTTGTATTCCTGATCTTTTCTTATTTCTGCACTATCTGTATCAAAGACTACCTCCTTGTGTGGTATCTCCATCCACCAGGGTACAATCTCCATACCTGTCCAGAGTCCATACTGATCATAGGCCTTCAAATTAATCTTTACAGTATCCTCTTCCCACTCTATTTTAAACTCTCTTTTTGGTTGGTTGAATTCATATGTACGTTCAAACCCGGTTCCATTTATATCCTTAAGATACATCACCACCTTTTTTATATTGCGTGAACCAGAAATCCTGCAACTTCTCTTATCAAAGTCAACAGAATCCTTCAATATCTTTAGCGCAAGAGGTCTTAAAACTGCAATCCTCATTTTGTTGTGCAGTTCAATGTGGTTCCCTTCATGATCGATGGCATAGATTGATATCTGGTAAGTAAATACTCCTTCTGGCTGACGAAAGTATATGCGTTTTTTCTGGCCAACCCCCAGGCTCTTTATTCTAAATCTTAATATCCGTCCATCAGATCTCTTTAAAGATATTCTGATATCTTTCAGGACACTATCTGACAAGACATCGATATATGGTCTTGATTTACCATAGATTAATACACTGGAGTAGGTATAGGATAGATTGGCAGGTTGTGATGATGTAACCACAGGGTAGCATGTCAAATATAAAGGAATAAGTAGAATTATCACTTTTATGTTCATATTACTTCTTTTGATAACCTATATAAATTCTTGGTACCCTTTTACCTACACTACAGAGTATTTCATAACTTATTGTGCCACTCAACCTTGCATGATCCTCTGCTGTTACCTTTTTGTCACCATCTTCACCAATCAGAATTACTTCATCCCCAACTCTGACATCTGGGATATCAGTCAGATCGACCATTGTTAGATCCATACAGATGTTACCTACAACGGGTGCCCAGTATTTTTTTACAAGAAATTTGATCCTGTTTGACAAAAGCCGACTCAATCCATCAGCATAGCCAACACAAACAACACCAATAGTTGATGCTCTTTTTGTCACAAAGGTCGACCCATAGCTGATTGGGGTATCTCTGGGTACTTTTCTGATCTGAATTATAGAACTCTTCCAGCTCATAACCCTCTTAAGTTTTATGTCTTTATCTGTCTTAAAGCCTTCTGAAGGTCTATAACCATAAAGAGAAATACCGGGTCTTATGGTATTAAAATGTGCACCAGGGAGTTTTAACGAGGCTGCGCTGTTGGCAATGTGGATAAAATGGGGGAATATTCCACTTTTTGCAAACATATCTTTTATGGTTAGAAATCTTTTTAGCTGTAGTTCTGTGAATCTTAAATCAATAAGATCTGCATTGGCAAAATGAGACATAAGACCAATAACACGAATATTCGCTCCCTTAATTTCCTCAATAAGTTTTTCCCCATCTGTTAAATCGAAACCAATCCTTGTCATACCTGTATCAAACTTAAGATGAACATCAAGACCTGTGTTTCTGATAGAGTCTAAGGCATCCCAGTTTCCTACAACCGGAGTAAGTCTATATTCAATCAATGCCTCCTGTTCCCCATTATAGTACGAACCGAGTATCAAAATCGGCCTCTTAATACCTGCTTCTCTTAATTCAATCCCCTCTTCAATAGTGGCAACACCAAAAATATCCACTAAATCTTCTAATGCGAGTGATACCTCTTTTGCACCATGACCGTATGCATCAGCCTTTACTACCGCAATCATATATCTGACACAGGCCCTTGACCTGATTACACGGGCATTAAATCTCAACGCATCAAGATCTATTTCTACCCAGGTGGGCCTATATATCCTCTTTTCAGTAATACCTGAAGGAACCACTCTTTTTTGCCTCCCTTATGGCAAGGTTGAAGAGAGGTACTGCAATTATACTGCTAACAACCAGTGTTACTATCAATAACAATATTCCTTGAGTGTTACCTGTCATTTTAGAACCCTCTATAACAGTAGATCTTACTAACTGCAATCCCTGATACAGTGG
>CAYSBA010000270.1:0-2582 GCA_964429075.1 uncultured bacterium | reverse complement strand
TCAACAAATATACCCTGCTGGGTCTGTTTGGTTTTTATATTAGAAACCTCATATTCACCCTTAGTTAAGGCCTCTTTTAAACTATTTATATCCGGTTTTGTAGGAGTAACAAAGGTCACCCGATCACCAGATTCTGGAGCAAAACTCCACTCTTTGACCCTATCCTTCCCAATTGCATACAAAATTATTTCTTTTATCTTTTTTTCATCCTCTGGCTTTAACGAAGATGACTCCGGGATCCTAATTAAAAAAGTATGTTCTTTTTCCTCACCAAAGGTCTGAATCTGAACATCTTTGTATCCATTTTGTTTCAATAGAGTGCGTAGTTCATCGGTTTTTACAGGCTGTAAAAATTTTACCTGAATGTTTGTACCACCTGCAAAGTCTATCCCAAAATTAGGACCTGGCACAAAGATAAACACAAAGGATATAAAAACTAAGAGGGCAGAAAGACCAACAAAGATCCTTCGTTTGCCCATAAAATCATAGGAAGTACCTGGCTTTATAATCTCTATCATACCAACAACCTCTTAATACCCTTTTTGTAGATAAGATAGTCATATACAAGCCTTGTCAAAACAATGGCAGTATACATACTCGATAGAATTCCTATGGAAAGAGTGACAGCAAAGCCCTTTATTGGACCAGATCCATACTCCATGAGCACAAGAGCTGCAATAAATGTCGTAATGTTGGCATCAAATATGGTCCAGAAAGCCTTTGAATACCCCCTTTCTATTGCAGCCTTCACCATCTTGTTGCTCCTTATCTCCTCCCTGACTCTCTCAAGGATTAAGACATTTGCATCCACTGCCATACCAACAGTAAGAAGTATTCCTGCAAGACCAGGCAGGGTCAGGGTAGCATTAAATAGTGCCATTATAGCAAGGGTTATTATAATATTGAAAAGCAGGGCAATATCTGCCAGTACACCTGACAGATTATAATAAAAGGCCATAAACACAACGACAAGGACCATACCTATTATGATAGATTTTATGCCCTTTCTGATGGAGTCCTTACCAAGTGTGGGACCGACTGTCCTCTCCTCCTGAAGGGTAACAGGTGCCGGAAGGGCACCAGCACGAAGGACAAGTGCAAGATCCTTGGCCTCCTGTAACAGCTCCTGATATGATTTCAACGCACCTAAGGTAATCTGTGCCCTCCCACCAGCTATACGCTGTTGGATGACCGGTGCTGAAATTACCTGATTGTCAAGTATAATGGCCATCCTCTTTTTTACATTCTGCTTTGTTACCCTTTCAAATATCTCTGCACCCTTTCTGTTAAAGGTAAGAGAGACATAGGGTCTGTTGTTATCCCTCTGTATCTGTACATTTGCATCGATTATATAATCACCGGTAAGCGCTGTCTTTTTAAAAAGATAAAATGTCCTGTACCATGTCTGTAATTTTTGTGTGTACTTTTGAAAAAGGACCTGATGATCCTTAGGCACCTTCCCCTTCAAAAATTCTTCAAGCTTCTTTTTGTCCTTAGATTTCAAGAAGGTATATCTCACAATCTTACCACCCTTACCCTCATATCCATCCTGTTCACTCTGTATACCTTCAGGGAGATTCTGTGCCAGCTTTGCCATAAAATCGCTTTCATCATCCACAATCTTGAATTCGAGTTGCGCGGTTTTACCTATCAGACTTTTAGCCCTGTCGGGATCCTTCATACCCGGTAGCTGTATCAAGATCGATGACTCACCAAAACGAGAAATAGTAGGTTCAGATACTCCAAATTCATCCACCCTGTTTCTGATAGTCTTTATGGCCTGATCCACTGCATTATCTTTTACAAACTTTGTGTATCTATCTGTGTATTCAAGGATAAACTCACCACTATCACTATTTCTGCTTTTGATCTTAAGGTTTGTATAGTCACGCCTGATGATATCTTTTGTCTTTTCAAAATCTCCCTTTTCTACAACAAGCTTGATCCTGTCAGTACCTTCAATGCGGGAGGCAGAGATAACTTTGACACCCTTTTGTTTCAGATAGTCCTTCATCTCTTCAGAGATTGCATCAGCTTTATCTTTCAGTGCCTTGTTTACATCCACACCCATTACAAGATGTATCCCCCCTTGAAGGTCCAGACCTAGATTCAATCTCCAGTTTATCATATCCCTGACCCAGCCCGGGAGCTTCTTCTGGGGCATTATTGATGTAACAAATACAAAAAGGGATACAATAATAATTATTATTGAAACAAAGAGCCTTATTTTCCAGCCTGTTCTCATTTTGCCTCCCTGTTTTGTGATATCCCTGGATTGTATAGACCAGCTATATAACTCTTTACAACCCTTATCCTGGAGCCGTGAGAATCGAGCACCACCTCGTTTTCATCCATCTTCACTATCCTCCCTATTACACCACCTGATGTAACTACAGGATCGCCAACCTTGAGGGCCTTCAGCATCTGCTGATGCCTTTTTATCTCCTTGGATTTTGGACGGATCAAAAGAAAATAAACAATTGCAAACATCAGAAGTAGAGGTATTATAGAAGATATACCACTACCCGGTGTGCCTTGAGCCTGTGCAAGTATTATATCCATATCAAGCTTTGAGCTTGCAC
>CAYSBA010000269.1:0-2610 GCA_964429075.1 uncultured bacterium | reverse complement strand
AAGCTTAGTTAATTTTAAAATAATTTTGTTAATAAATAATCGGAGTAAGTATGGCAAAGGTAAAGATTCCAACTCCACTAAGGGTATACACAGAAAATAAATCAATTGTTGAGGTAGAGGCATCGACTGTAAAAGATGCACTTTTTACCCTTCAAGACTATTATCCTGAGCTAAAGGGCAAGATCTTAGATGATGATGGTAATCTAAAAGGCTATATCAACATTTTTATTGGTACCACAAATATCAAAGAGATGGAAAATCTAAACACAAAGATTAATAAAGATGATACGATAGCAATCATACCTGCTATTGCGGGGGGTTTATGATAGACTTTACAGAAGAACAGATAAAACGCTATTCAAGACATATAATCCTGCCAGAGATAGGAGGTGTTGGTCAATCAAAACTACTCGAGTCTTCTGTTCTTGTAGTAGGCGCAGGAGGACTTGGCTCACCCCTTCTATTATACCTGGCTGCAGCCGGTGTAGGACGTATAGGGATTATAGATTTTGACAGAGTAGATATCTCTAACCTTCAGAGACAGATTATCCACACAACCGATGACATAGGCAAAAACAAGGCAATCAGTGCAAAAGAGAGGATAGAAAGTCTTAATCCTGATGTAAAAGTTGAAATCTACACAGAAAGGATGGATATTTCCAACTGTCTCGATATAATTGGATCATACGATATTGTTGTTGATGGGACAGACAATTTCCCAACAAGATATCTCATGAACGACGCCTGTTTGAAGTTACAGAAAACGTTTGTCTTTGCAAGCATCTTTCGTTTTGAGGCACAGGTAACAACCTTTAAAGCCTATGAAGGGCCATGCTATAGATGTCTCTACCCGGAACCGCCGCCTCCTGGGACTGTCCCTTCATGTAGTCAGGCAGGGGTTATGGGAGTACTTCCCGGGATAGCAGGTAGTCTTCAGGCTATAGAGGTTATAAAACTCATAACCGGAATTGGTACTCCACTTATTGGTCGTTTGCTTTTGATTGACACCCTTTCTATGGAATTTACAGAATTAAAATTTGCAAAAGATCCAGATTGCCCTTCATGTAGTAAAGACCCTGAAGAGATTGTACTTGAAGGCTACGAGGATCTCTGCATGATAGGGCCTGCTCGGGAAAAAAGCAATGAAACGGGTGCAATCGGTTGTTGACCTTGTCGGGCACACCCCTCTAATCAGACTACAACTGCCAGAAAAAATAAACCCAAAGATTAGGGCCTTTGCCAAACTCGAATTCTTGAATCCCGGTGGCAGTGTCAAAGACCGTCCAGCACTCAACATGATAATGCGTGCTTCAGAAAAATATAATCTTAAAGAGAGGGAGATTCTTGATTCCTCGAGTGGGAATACAGCAATCGCTCTTGCCCTTATGGGAAGGGCCCTTGGTTTCAAAGTAACCCTTGTTATGCCAGCCAATGTCACACAATCGAGAAAAGATCTTATCAGACTCCTTGGTGCACGTATCATACTTTCAGATCCAATGGAGGGGTCTGATGGAGCAATACTCCTTGCAAGGAAGCTTGCAAAAGAAGAATCTGAACGCTACCTTTATCTTGATCAATATTCCAACCCTGCCAACCCGGAAGCACACTACAATGGTACTGCTGTTGAGATACTGGAAGAGCTGAAAGGCGAAATTACTCATTTTGTTGCCTGTATTGGCACAGGTGGGACAATTATGGGTACTGGCAGGAGACTTAAAGAGTATAACAAGGATATAAAGGTTATAGCAGTAGAACCAGCAGAATCTCTTCATGGCCTTGAAGGAATGAAACACATGGCTACCTCAATAGTACCCAAGATCTATCATGAAGATGAGCTCGATAGTAAATTGCAGATCACTACAGAGATAGGATGGGATTATGCTGACCGACTTGCAAAAGAAGAAGGCATATTTGCAGGACACTCCTCTGGCGCAGCCTATGCTGCGGTATGCAGGATTGCTAAGGAAATAGAAGAAGGTACAATAGTTACAATCTTTCCAGATCGTGGTGTTAGATATCTATTCCATTGAACCGTTTGATTTTTTAAAAAAAGAGAATTAGAACAAAGTAATATGTCCCAATCTGTAAAAAACAAAAAAATAGTTCTGTTGCTTTTATCTTTCATGTTTTTTTTATGTTCGATCGTCCTTCTTTGGAGTAACAAAACAGATAACATCCTTCTGTTTCAAATTAATTCCTATAGCAAGGGTCTTGCTGGTAGGATATCAGGCCTTATGCATTATAATAAAAACTGGTTTATCTTTGGTCTGATTTTTTTTATTCTATTCTGGAAAAGACTTTCAACAATAAAAAAAGCCTACATTATCTTAGCATTTTTAACTCTCGGCATTTCTGATCTCTCTTCAAACGTTATCAAACATCTCGTGCACAGAAAAAGACCATGCATTACTCAAAAAAAGATAGATGCCTCATATGGTTGCAGCACATCCGGGTCTCTACCCTCTGCTCATGCATCAAACGCAATGGCATTCTTTTCAATCCTGATATTGAGCACAAGTTCTTTGAAAGAGTCTGTTATCCTTCTTATTATTCCACTTTTAATAGGTGCCTCAAGGATAATTATCGGTGTTCACTATCCATCTGATGTAC
>CAYSBA010000268.1:0-2619 GCA_964429075.1 uncultured bacterium | reverse complement strand
CTCTCAGATAACGAATTGGAAATCTCATCGAGATTTATCTTAAATTCTTTAAAAGATTATTCAGACATGGCTGGCAGAATCTTATGCAGACTCTTTATATACGAAAAGGACGATGTAAATTATTTAATGGGAGATGAAGATTTTCAATACAGACCATCATTACAGATACTCGAAGATACAATGAAAGACAAAAAGGCGCTATATCGTGGTGCATTACACTTCTTTGATGATTTTACAACAAGACATATCTTATTCAACAGACTTCAATCATACGTAGAAGATAGCGATTTTGGGTTTTACTATGAATGGGCAACCTATGAGCCCACCAATTTAGATGTGCTAAAAAAATTGAACAGATTCCTTGATGAAAGATATATTGATGATGAAAGAAAGGTTCAAATAGATCTGTTAAAAAGACTGGTCCCTGAAAATCTTATTGTCTATCTCACAGAAAAAGATTTAGCTGAACACCAATCAGAACAGCCAGAAAAAGACATGGTTTCAGCCTTTATAGAAGATCCTTCCTCAATGGATGTCGATAAACTAATTGACCATCTCAAAAAAGAAGGAAGGTCTGATGATTTACTAAATATATTTGAGGAGGCGTTAAAAAAAGCAAAAACTCCAGAAATAAAAAGATCCATCCAGTGCAGGATTGCACAGATGCAGATAGAGAAGTCAGATCTGGATGGTGCAGAGAAACGACTCTTATCAATCGTAGAACAGACAGAAGATATTGATGCACTTTCCCTGCTTGCAGAAATAAACAAACAGAAGGGCAGGTGGGATCAGGTAATTATGTATCTTACAAGGATGATAGCTCAAAGGGTGGATGATATAGATTTTATCTTAAGTACAAAATATGAAATCGCTCAGATCTATCAACAGCAGCTGGGGGATAAAGATTCTGCCTTTAAGATATACTTTGAGATTTTTAATCAGAATAAAGATTTTAAAGATGTGCTGGATAGACTTGTAAGACTCTTCACGCAGGTAAACATAGATGATTTATATAAAGATGATTTTATATCTAAGTTAATCGACTCTGAGAAATTTAAAGAACTCGAAGATGTTCTTGTAGCAAGCTGGCGTGATTTTGAGGACGAAAAAAGATCCTATGCATCAGCAGAGCTCTTAACAAAGCTATATAAGAGATTGGAAAATAAATCAAAATTATTTGAGATCCTTAAGTGGAGATTTTTAACCAGACCTGATGATAGAGAATTGCACTCTGAGCTTATAGATCTAGCAAAAAAGGGTGTAGAGGTTGATGATCTGATAGAGATTGCAGAAGAGAAATTGATTGAACTTGATAATGAGGATGCTATTAGATCGATTTCAGAATTTTTAGAACAATTGCGTGGGGTACAATCTATAAAGGATCTGAATCTGCTATCGTAGAGGCCATTGATACATCTGTCGCTGTTGATGAAGAGATTGATGTAGAATCGGCAGAGATACAGCATGGTGTAAGGCTTGAAGATATATGTGAAGATCATATCGATAAGTTATACTACTCTCTAAAAAAGGTTACAGAAGAACAGGATATTCTGTCATCATTAGAAGACATTGAAAATATATTAAAAGATTTAAATGAATCGGATAAAAATGAACTGATATCCAGAGTAAAAAACAGATTCGGTGACAAAAATGTCTATGTTGGTGTAATTTCTTGGGATCTTATTAAAAATGGGTGCTACGATGGCAGGTTTGAAAATTTGATCGATGCGCTCGAGTTTTCTGGGTTGCTTAATGAGTCAGAAGAGATACTCTTTAAGATGGCTGAATATCTGGATGGTGAAAGTCAAATCGAATATTACAAAAAGGTAGCAAAATTTTTAAGACCAAGGCTAAAAGATACCCGTAAGATAGAGGAAATCTACAAAAAATTACTCGAAATCACACAGGATGAAACAGAAATCCTTTATGAACTGGACAACCTTTACAGGTTGCAGGGTGAATGGGAAAAGGTGATAGAAGTACTTGAAAAACTTATAGCAATTGAAGAAGATAAAGAGGCAAAGACCGATCTTATTTGGAGATGTGCAGAGGTATATGAAAAGCGCCTTAAAGATTTAAAAAAGGCAGAACAGGCATATAAAAGGATTCTTGAGATAGATGCAAAGAATAAGCTTGCTTTGAGAGGATTATATAGGATTGCCAAATCAAAGGAAGACTATAATACCATAGTCACCCTGTTGGAGAAACTTGCAGATATCGCAGATTCAGATGAAGAGAAGATAGAGTTGCTTGAAGAGGCATCGACCTTTTATAAAGAAAAACTTAAAGATCCACAAAAGGCAATCGAAATCTTAAAAAAGGCGTTAGAGATTGATCCATACGATCTTGATGTTATGGAAAAACTTAAGAACCTTTACTATCTGCTCAATCAATACGATGCAGTAGAAAAATTACTACTTAAGATTTTGGATGAAACAGATGATCCAGAGATTAAGAAGGATTGCATTGACGAACTGGAAGTAATTTATAAGAAATACATCAAAGATGATAAAAAACTCCTTAAGATATTGTTACAGAAGGATGACAGAACACCAAAGGATGATAAATTCATACTCCAGTGTACACGAGATACAAAAGATGATATAAACAGAGTAGAGG
>CAYSBA010000267.1:0-2628 GCA_964429075.1 uncultured bacterium | reverse complement strand
CTATCTATGAGTCCACTTATTGACGAATTTACGATCTTTTTTATGGATTGATGATTAAGCTCTGAAGGGGCTAATTTAATTCCCCTTTTATCACCAGCACAGAATTCCTTTTTAAATAAGGCCCTGTTCTTTTTGTAGTCTATAAACGAGAACCGAGAGCATAATAAGAGACGTATGTCATTACCAGAAGAGGAATCAATATAATATTTCTCAACATTAGCAAATAGAACAGCATCAGGAGATAAACCTTTTAATTTTTCAAGAATATCGCTTTGAGAAAATCCACCAACAGTGTAAAGCTGTATTGCTGTAGTTATTGATGTATCATTTATTGGCACTGCGATTGCATTATCTCTGAGCCATCCTATAATTTCCAGCCTTAACATAGTTGTGATCTCTTCTGTCGTGTATGCCATCGGAAGCAGGTTCTTTAAAAAATCCAATTTTTCTGAATAAGTAGACCCCTTTAAAATTGACCAGTATTTCGACTCACTATTAATTTTGCCACGAAAGCTATCACCGTAATAGCCTATTACAACAGTCGCAACTCGTCTTGTTTTCTGTTTTAAAAACTGTCTTACACCTATAGTTGAACATCCAACAAAGATAAGAACGATAGCAGCCAATATCTGATATATTCTTCTTCTCACGGCTCAAAAAGCAACCTTGCTGGATTAAAAATCCTGTCTGGATCAAATCTTAACTTTAGTCGTCTATAAAGACTGGACAGTTCTCCCTGTTCTTTTGCAATATATGCCCGTTTATGAGCACCTATCCCATGATGATGACTGATTGTTCCGCCGAGCTCAATCACCACTTTCATTGCTCTATCCCAGATGGTACGATAGAACTTTAAGGTCTGCTCTTCTCTAAAGGCGGCAGAAAAGGTAAAATAGATTGAACATCCATCAATATAGGCATGGGAAAAATGTGCCATAACAAGACATAAATCCGAGAGTTCTTCCTTTACTTTTTTGTAAAGATCATAAAGTTTATCCCATGAAATGGCTACCTCCATAGTATCCACAAAGCCACCAGCCTTATAGATTTTGGTCTGTTTAAATGAGACGCTGTATCGTTTTTTTAACCATCTACTACCTGGGTCTGTCCCCTCATAGTGACCATTTTCCCTTTTCAACAATCTCTTTGCAAGGTTAAATCTCTCTTCTGTTGACTTTTCATTGTGTCCTTCAAAGCCAATTATCATCAGACATCTTTTTAAAAATGAATCAAATATATTTGAAATAATTTTTGGTTTATTTAAGATAATCCTTAGTGCCTGTCTTTCAAGGATCTCCTTGATCTTGGTTTCCTTTTTACCAGCAAAGCTATCATCACTACCACCCAGTGCAATCAGAGTATCGAGCTCATCGTACAATCTTAAAACTGAAGGTCTCAAACCAGACTGCATTATAGACTGCATAGCATTGATTGCACTCTCAATACTGTTAAAGGTAAATCCTGCTATCTTAAAATAATTTGCCTTTTTTTTAATCTTAAATGCAGCCTTTGTAATTACCCCCAGCCCACCTTCGGAACCAATCACAGCATAAAACAGATCGTCAGTTGGTGTAAGCTGATGAATTTTTCCGGTGCCATCAACAAATTCAATCATCTCAACCATATCTTCAATCTTACCGTAGTAGCTCGACAGTTGACCGGCCCCTCTTGTTGCTAACCATCCACCTACAGTAGAGCACATTATTGATGAGGGATAGTGACCAAGGGTAAATCCTCTCTGAGCCAGAAAACGATCTAAATGAGAACCAATTACACCCGCACCTGCATATACTACCCTTGTACCCTCATCTAAAACTATCCTGTTCATGCATTTTAAATCCAAGACTATTGACCTTGTTTTACCGGATAGTCCATCTATAACCCCCGAACCGCCACCATAGGGGACAATCGCAAGCCCATTTTCTCTGCACATCTTTATGATATCGATTATATCATCAATGCCCTCCGGATACACAACATCAACATATCTTGTGGATATAGAAGAAATTGCGCCTTCCTTCAATCTGATGAGATTACCGGGCCAGCAATCGATATTGTGTAGGTAATTATCCATAGGGAATGGCATTAACAGAATACATATTTTTTCGCAACAATGGATATACTTGTTCAGGAAATAAGCCTCCTTAGGATAGAAAAGATATTAACACCAATTATAACAAATAGTATTATGTATAAGACAAGATATTTCAGATGGGTTGCAGGTGTTTCGCCAGCTTCAAACAAATAGGGATTAAAACCCTTTATATCAATCTTAAATCTCTGTTTAAAGTACCTTGATATTATCCTTAACATCCTTGTATTATTAAATCTTGTCAGTCTCCCCTCTCCTTTGAATGTCGAAAGCCTTATAGTACCCTTACCTTTAATGGGCTCAAGTACAATGATTGGAGATCCCTGCAACCTGTAACATCTATAATCTTTGAAAAGGATTGTAATTGCGATCTGCCTGATAGATGGGATACCTTGAAGCTTTACATATGCACCGTTATAAAGTTTGGATTCAGAGATTCCGGTTACATCACCAAGATCAACAGGACCTGTCTGAAAGTAATAAATAAAATTCTCCCTTTGATCCCATATAAGAAAGATACATACAGTAATTATAGC
>CAYSBA010000266.1:0-2628 GCA_964429075.1 uncultured bacterium | reverse complement strand
TTCAAAATTGCAGTACAATCGATTTTGTTTTCTAAATCCTTTGTCGCTGCAACAACCACTCCAGCCCTCTTTTTTGAATTGTTAAAAAGGATTGTAATACCACTTTTGATCCTGGTTCTTGCTGAATCTGATGCCATCCTGAGTTCATTCATGTCCTTTGTATCCACTAAATCTACTATAAAACTAAATTCTCCAACCTTCTCAATTTCCCAGCCTGTTGTTGATCCAGATCCAAACTTCAATTTCTGAATTTGATCAATGAGCTTTCTATTTTCCTCTCTGAGTTTCCTTATACGTGTTGTAATCGATTTAATATCTGATTTTAATTCAAAAGCAACCTCTTTTAATCTCGATTCAATGTCTCTTATATAGTCAACAATGGCATCTGCTGTTATTGCCTCAATCCTCCTCAGTCCGCTTCCAACAGAAGACTCTGAAACAATCTTAAAAAGACCTATCTTTGATGTATTTTCAAGATGTGTGCCGCCACAGAACTCCTTTGACTCCCCAAATTCAACTACCCTTACAACATCACCATATTTTTCTCCAAATAGCGACATAGCGCCCTTTTTACGGGCCTCCTCAATTGGTAACACCTCTGTCTTACCTTCGATCGAAGAAAGTATCATCGAATTAACAGTATCCTCTACCTCTTTTATCTCCTGATCGGTTAGCTGGCGAAAGTGTGTAAAATCAAACCTCAATCTATCAGGTGCAACTAAAGAACCTGCCTGTTTGACATGGGTACCAAGGACCTTTCGTAATGCGTAATGCAAAAGATGGGTAGCACTGTGATTTCTCATTATCGATAGCCGTCTTTCTTTGTCCACCACCAGATTGACTCTTTCTCCTTTTTTTATCTCTCCATTTTTGACATTAATGTGATGCACAATCATCTTCTGATAACCATAGGTGGTATTTTCTACCTTTGCAATAAGTCTGTCATCCCCATCCATAACAGTACCTGTATCACCAACCTGACCTCCTGATTCTGCATAAAAAGGGGTCTTTTTTGTAATCAAAAGGCCTTTTTCTCCTTCTGAAATACTATCTACAATCTTACCATCTACAACTATTGCAACAACTTCAGATTCATCCTGTAGCCTTTCATATCCTACAAAGACGGTATCACCAATCTCGTTGTAAAGGTTAGCAAGCGTGACATCTGTCGTTGTCCCACCTTTGTCACTCCATTTACTCCTGTTGCGCTGCTGTTGCATGAAACTTTCGAATCCCTCAACGTCAACAGATAACCCATGCTCCTCTGCCATAAGAAGTGTGAGATCAAGGGGGAATCCATAGGTATCGTAGAGTGTGAACGTATCTCGTCCGCTTATTGTGCTTTCATTTTTCTCTTTTATTTCCTTTACGCACCTTCTGAAATAAACCAGTCCCCTACCAAGGGTCTCCAAGAACCTCTCTTCTTCCTCCCTTGTTACTGCTGCAATGACATCTCTATTCTCAACTATCTCAGGGTATACATGACCCATAAGATAAATCACAGTGTGACATAAATTATAGATAATTGGACTACTTGCTCCAAGCATCTTTGAATGCCTTATTGCCCTCCTTAATATTCGTCTCAACACATAACCCCTGCCTTCGTTTGAAGGCATTACACCATCTGCCACAAGAAAGGTAACTGCCCTTATGTGGTCTGCAATTACCCTTATCGAGACATCTTTTGCATCATCCTTTTTGTATTCAACTCCCCACAGCTCACATATACTTTTGATAATTGGTAAAAAAAGATCGGTATCATAGTTTGAGTCAACACCTTGTAATATGGCGCATAATCTCTCAAGCCCGAGACCTGTATCTATGGATGGTGAAGGAAGATCTACAATTGTACCATCTTCTTTTTTTTCATATTGCATAAAGACAAGATTCCATATCTCCTGAAACCTGTCACATTCACACACTACTGAACACCCTTTTCTCCTGCAACCCTTATGCTCCCCCAGATCAAAATGTATTTCCGAACAGGGGCCACATGGGCCTGTATCACCCATCTCCCAGAAGTTATCCTTTGCACCACATTTGACTATCCGCTCATCTGGTAATCCCGATACCTCTTTCCAAATATCTTTTGCCTCTTCGTCTTTTTCATATATTGTTATCCACAGTCTTTCTACAGGTAGTCTGTAGTACTCTGTCACCAACTCCCAGGCAAACCGAATTGCCTCTTTTTTGAAATAGTCACCAAAAGAGAAATTACCCAACATCTCAAAAAAGGTATGATGTCTTGCAGTACGACCTACATTTTCAAGGTCGTTGTGCTTCCCTCCTGCTCTCACACACTTTTGGGAAGAAGTCGCACGTCTGAATGGAGGTACTGCCTTACCTGTAAAATAATCTTTAAACTGTACCATCCCAGCATTTGTAAAAAGAAGGGTAGGATCGTTAGCTGGTACAAGGGGACAACTTTTTACCTCTTTATGATTATTCTTTACAAAATAGTGTAAAAATGTCCTTCTTACTCTGTCAGAGTTCCATTCCATCAACATCCTGGATCTATCTTGAGTTCTTTTTTCTCTTTTATGCGGTTGCATGTTGTCTCAGTACAGATAAAAAATAGTGCATCAACACTCACCTTCCCACCACCACATTCAGTTTTATAGGAGACAT
>CAYSBA010000265.1:0-2636 GCA_964429075.1 uncultured bacterium | reverse complement strand
GAATAATATACCATCATGGGTTATAAGACTTCCTGATTTTAAAGATAAGATATGTGCTGTTGGTTATGCTGGCCCCACTTTTTTCAGAGAAGATGGTGTCAAATATGCAATAGAGACTGGCAGGCGAGAGTTATCCTATACACTTTTAACAAAAGTAGTTGCCCTGCATGTTGAGTCTGAATCTACCAATGGTGGCTGGACTGATACTGCATCTGTGCAGGAGGTATCTTCATGGGCTACAGAAGTTGTTATAAAGAATTCACAGGTTGTATCTACATGGTATGATAAAGATGGTATTGGGCCAGATAGGAGAAAAGGTTTTACATATGTACTTGTCTGCATGCCTGTGGACAGAGAAAGAGTTAATGAGTACAAAAGAGAGACTCAAAAATTATTAAATAAACAAGGAGAACAATAAGATGAAGCTAATGAGTTTTGTATCATATAAGTTTGCGCTTGATGGTGGGGCAATGTTTGGTGTTGTTCCAAAGCCACTGTGGTCAAAGGATACCACATCAGATGACAAAAATCGCATCCCTATGGTAACCCGTCAGCTCCTGATAGAGATCGAAGATAAGCTGGTGCTTGTAGATACCGGTATCGGGTCAGATAGGGACAAAAAGTTTATAGATATATATAAGATAGAGGCCGTTGACGGTGGCATTGAAGGTGGGTTAAAAAAACTGGGTTATCAACCTGAAGATGTAACAGATGTTATCTTTACTCATCTTCATTTTGATCATGCAGGGGGGACAGTGGTCAAGAAAGATCAGGAAATTTTACCACGATTTACACATGCAAGCTTCCATATACAAAAAAGGCACTGGCAGTGGGCACATGCACCCTCTTTGAGAGATAGAGCAAGTTTCATCTCAGACGACTTTGACCCAATAGAAAAAACAAACAGACTTATACTCCATGATGGTTCATATTCGTTGTATGATAAGATCAGGATTGAGGTAACCGATGGACATACACCGGCACATCAAATAGTAATTGTTGAATCTGAAGATTCCACCTATCTTTTCCCCGGGGATACAATCCCGATGTCATTTCATATTAGATTACCCTATATAATGGGTTATGACCTTGAGCCTTTAAAGACCTTAGAAGAGAAAAAAGCCTTGATCAAGCAGGCATCTGATAAAGGCTGGAAGATTATCTTTGAGCACGATCCAAAGATAAAAGCTGCCTTCGTAAGTTTTGATAATAAAAGACCGGTGCTTGAGCCTATTGGAGAATAAAAATCCTAAAGCCCGAGTAATTTCATCATTTCAAGCGCATTTTTTACAGCCTGGCCTGCATGACAGTTGTTAAAAAAGACAAAGACACCATCACTTTCACTGTTGGCCTTTTTTATGAGTTCAGCAAGTTCTTTAAGTTCATCTTCACTATAATCATAATTGTAACGTTCTGCCATGGATGATCTGAACCAGTGTTTGTTTCTTCCGTGGAATCTAAAATATGCTATATTGTTTGTCACCCTGTAGACAAGAGGAAAAAGTCCTTTTAAAGCTGGAGCATCTACAATACATACACCAATTTCGTTGATCTTTAAAAAATCAAAGATCGCCGGTTCATTCCAGCTGCTGTTTCTGAATTCTACAAATATCGGTATATTACTAAAATAATGTTTGAGTTCCAAAAGGTATCTTCTGTTTTTAAGATTATTCCAGAAAGAGTAGGGGAATTGAAACAGGATTCCACCGAGAGAATCCCTCTCTATTAGTGGATTGAGTGCATTCTGAAATTCTCTTGTCATTATATCCATCGAATCTATGTTAATCTCATGGGTAAAACCACGATAGGCCTTTACAAAAAAGATAAAGTCATCTTTTACCCTCTTAGACATAGATAAAAAGGTGCCAGTAGAGGGCATCATGTAAAAACTGAAATTTATCTCGACAGTACAGAATCCGAGGATATTGTTGTAATATTCAAGATATTGTCTTGATGATATCTCGGCCGGATAGACAGTTCCGACCCAGTCAGAGAAAGAATAACCGCTTGTCCCAATCCTAATCATTCAAGCTGATTTAAGAGATCTATTGCTACCTCATATGATGGTATCTTGTCCCCAATTTTTTCAGCAACCTTCCTACAGCCAGTTTTCATCCTTACAATTAAATCTTTGTCATTTATAAGACTATACAGAATCCTTTTTAGAGAATTTGTGTTCATATTATCCTGAAGGAGCTCCGGAAAGAGTTCGTCGTTGTAGATAAGATTTGGAAGTGCAACATAGTCTACCTTTAGTATGTGTTTTATGATCAGGGCGTTTAATTTTGAAACCCTGTAAAAGACACATGTTGGCTTTTGAAGAAGGGCAGATTCTAATGAAGCTGTACCAGAAGCACACATAACAGCCCTTGCTTTTGCCATAATTTCAATACTATTCCCACAGGTCAGAGTAACATTTTCAAAATAACCTGTAATCTCGTGAAAAATAGTTTTATGTAGTTGATTAATCAGAGGGACCATGAAATTGATATTCTTAGAAGATAAAAATAGCTCTTTCAGAATGGGGAGGTGCCTTTTTAGCTCTTCTTTTCTGCTACCCGGCAGGACTGCAACATAATCTTTTTCGGATATCTGTGGTATGTAATCTTTTACCTGTTCATATACAGGGTTTCCAA
>CAYSBA010000264.1:0-2642 GCA_964429075.1 uncultured bacterium | reverse complement strand
TACATGATGAGAAGAAAAAGGCTGCCATTACACCTGCGAGAATAAAGGTGTTTGGTGCTCCCTGGCCGAATTTCCTCCAGATTACAATCACAGAAGAAGACACAACAAGCCCCATAAGAAAGACAACGATAAAATGAAAGAAAACAGATATTCCCAGCCAGGCAGATATGATTGCACCGAAGGCCGCACCTCCTGCGACACCAACTGTATATGGAGATGCAAGTGGATTCATTAAGATGGCCTGATAAACACTACCAGAGAGTGCTAAATATGCACCAGCAAAAAGCGCAAGAAGGGTTCTTGGAAGTCGTAGATACAGGATGACCCTCATTATAGCAGGATCGAGTATAGATGAGCCAGATGGACCAATAAAAATAGATAAGACAAATAGAGTTAACAAGGATAAAGATGCAAAAAGCAATATCTTAAGAGACCTTTTGTCCATGTTAGTTGATTGGACTTATGGTTATTCTGGAACCAGAGAGCTTGAGATCTATTCCTATTACTTCATTTAAAAAAGCAAGATCGTCTTTAAGATCCACCGGTTTAACAGACCTGTTGTGTACCAGAAGACACCTTCCCAGCATTGTGGAAAGCAAAAGAATATTATGTATTGCAACAATTATGATCTTATCCTTTTTCTGAACCTTTTTGTAAAAGATTTCCAAAAGATCGATTGCACTCTTTAGATCAAGACTCGCCTCCGGTTCATCAAAGAGTTGAACAGGGGTATCCTGTATCAGGGTGGAGGCAATAAAGACCTTTTTCCTCTCACCTCCACTTATATTCAGGATATCTCTATCTTCGAGATGATCAATCCCTAAAAGCTGGAGAATTTCCTGTATTTTATCTTTATATACAGAGGAATCATAAAAACCACCTGTTCTTGCATATAATCCCATAGCGACTACATCTTTTACCTTAAATGCATGAGAGGTATCCACATACTGTGGTAAATAGGCAACCAGTTTGGCCCTATCTAATGTATCAATGGTATTGATATCATGTCCGAAGATCCTGATTATACCATTTTTGGGTTTTAAAATCCCACCCATAAGCCTCAGGAATGTGCTCTTCCCTGAGCCGTTTTTACCCAAGATGAAATAAAGACCGGGATTGAGATTCAGGTCTATATTCTCGAGAACCTGCTCTTTTTTGTATTCAAATGTCAATCCAGTTATCTCTATCAATAATAATCCTTTCTTAAGTTACGCAAGAGCTTTACTGCGTTTATGACTTCAATACCCGGTCTGGCAAAGATTGAACTCTTTAAAAGCACTATATCCACATTCTTAAACAATCCTATTGAGCTCTTCTTATGAACTATAAAGGGCCGATTTATATTTTGATCAACAAAAAAAAGTACATCTGGTTTAAATGAAAAATAGATCTCGGGACTTAGCTCTATATAATCTCTTTGAAGCTTATTAAGTAAATTTTTAAAGCCTGCTGCCTTTAATAGTTCTGTAAGATAGCTTTTGCCGCCAGCCAAGAAAGAAGGGAGCTCTGTAGATGGACGCCCCAAAAAGATAATTGAAGGGATGTAATCCTTGTATGTTGGACCGTGAAAGACCGCATCTTTGATTTTTCTGATTAAAATCTTTGCCTCTTTTGTTCTATTCAGTAGAATGCCAAGCCTATCTATGACGTATATTATATCATTTATATTTTCAAGACTAAAATAATAGACACCCATTCCAATCTGACTCAACTCTTCAAGCTCCCCATGTTTGCCGGCTGTAACAATTGTATCTATATCTCTTTTGATCACATCTTCATATGAGACACCAAAGGGGTTGTCGATGATCCATCTTCCATTAAGATTATTACAGATGCTACCACAATAGCGTGTATATGCAAAGAGTCTTTCTGGGCCATCTAAAGCAAGGATAATATGTGTTAATGATGGTGCAAGGCTCATTATCCTTTTGACAGAATGATCCCTATTTTTAGAAAAGTCAAAATTACAGGAAAAACATAAAAAGATAAGGACAAAGAAGACAGTTGATATAGAGTCTCTCATCCGAGGGGTATAAGAAAATCAGAAAGTACCTTCTTCATACCATGAGATTTAAACTTGACGCTTACAAGGGTCCTCGAATTCATATCCTTAATGTCGAGTACAATCCCTTCACCAAAGCTGTTGTGTTTTACATACTGACCCTTATAGAACCTTGATCCCAATGAATTGTTTTTGCCCTTTACAACCATCTTTATACTTCTGTTACCGATAACCTCTATAAAATCCCTCTTCTCTCGCAGGAAACTTGCAAGAAACCTGGATGGCTTTATCTTATCCCTTGTAACAGGATCCGTTATCTTTTCTGGATAGGTGATATATAGCCTTTCTATGGCCCTCGTAATACCGACGTAGAGTAATCTTCTCTCTTCTTCAAGTTCCTCATCAGAGGTGGAGCGGTAATATGGGCACATACCATCTTCTGTACGAACTATGAATACAACAGGAAACTCAAGCCCCTTTGAGGTGTGAAGAGTCATGAGATTTACAGAATTTTCCATATGTAGTTCGTCCTGTTCTGAGCTAAGTGCAATCCTCTCAACAAACTCTGTAAGACTACAATCACGCATCTCTGAAGCCATTGCCATAAGCTCTTTAATAGATTCGTAGCTTGATTCATCAG
>CAYSBA010000263.1:0-2674 GCA_964429075.1 uncultured bacterium | reverse complement strand
GATATCTCAGGGGAGAAGATTTTGTCTACTGGCAGATGGAAGAGGATGAGAGATTTGCCTTTGCAGTCGCAATCTGTGATGATAAAAAAAAGTATAATATAGAAATACATTCTGGAGAATTGTATACGATAAATATAGAAAAGGGTGTTGAGTTTGTGGAAATCCTTGGACAGAAAACAGAGTCTAAGGATCACGAAGATAAAAGACTTGATGATTTTTTTCAATCTGCAGCAGGAGTTGTTGAAGGATGAGTACACAGGAAAAACTTGCAATTATGGAAAGCACTACACTATTTGAAAATTTAAATCCAGAAGAGATAGACTTTCTGGCAAGGATTTCACAGCTTTTAGATTTTGAAGATGAAGATTATCTTGTAAAAGAGGGTGATAGAGATAGATCTTTGTTTATAGTAGCAAAAGGAAAGGTAGATGTGGTGAAAAAGGATGAAGATGGTGTGGAAAGACATATAACAACTCTGAAAGAGGGGGAGTTTTTTGGAGAGATGGCACTAATTGATAAGGATGAAAGGTCTGCATCCATAAAGGCCAATGGTGATGTAAGGGTTTTGAAGCTCAGTGCAGACAATCTTCATATGTTTGCAAGGCAGTATCAAACTGGATTTTCTATGATGGTAATAAATATTGCAAAGGTATTAAGCAGGCGTCTTAGGGCTACAAACAACTTACTTGTAAAAAGTTTAAAGTCTGGTATAATAGAGCAAAGTAGTGGAGAATGATTATGAAGAAGATTATGACATTTATTTTGTGTGCTTTTATTTTGTCAAATGCATATGCAGATAAAAATAACAATAATAATGACAAACAAACAACTAAAGCACTAACGATATCTCAAATGTTTTCTCAGAGTAGGATGTATCTTGATAAGATGAAAAAGATGCACTCTGTAATTTTAGGAATAATTGAAAAGGCGAGGAAAGACAAAGATATAGTCAGACTTAACTGTGCAAATGAGAAATTGGTAAACGCAAATGGAAATCTGAAGATTGCAGAAGAGGCATTTTTGCTGTTGAAAGAGGCAATGGCAAATGAAGATAAGGAAGCAGCCAGCAGGCAGTTTGATAAGATCAAGGTGGCCTATCAGACAATCGAGATGATAAAGATTGAAGCACAAGCGTGTGTAGGTGAAAGTTCTATGTATACGGGTGAGACAGAAGTAAGCGTAGAAGTTGATAAGAGTACCGTAGGGGAAAATGAGGCTCCCGAAGTAACAATTGGTACTACACTGGTTGGGACAAGACCCCCAGTGGCAAGTAGATTCAGTACCCAGTAAATTTTTTTAACAGAAGGACTGGCGCATGAAAAAACTTAGATGGTTTTTAAAGGGATATCTCAAAATACATTTAGAGATTTTAATTATTTTTTTAATATTAGCAAGTATAAATTTAATTTCTGCTAAAGAAGATACAAGAGAAAAGGGGTTTGCTGCTGGTCCTGGAAGGATGTCTTTGGGATTGAATATACTTGGAGGGCTCGACACAAACCTTACATATATGCCGGCGGGTAGTGAAATACAGGACATTAATTTTAAGATCTCACCAAATCTTATGTATTATCAAGATTCAAGGTCATTCAATCTGGAAACAAGGGCTGAGGTAACTATAAATAGATATGTACAGCAGACAAGCCAGTCTAGCATAGATGGCAAGATAATGTTGAATGGAGTATTTAATCCTAAAGGAAAAGTAAAAATTACCTTAACTGATAATTTTAGAAGAACTACAGAACCTCAAACGCACAATATCGCAGGTAAATATGAACAGAGCATAAACGACCTTATATTAAAACTAACTTTGAAACCGGGTGGTGGTACCCTTAAGATAGAACCTGCTGCCGGGTGGAGTCTTGATTATTTCGATTATGATCCGAGATATTCTTTTAATGATTTTGATGGGTTCTTAGTTATATCGTGGAACTTTTTACCAAAGACAACCATCTATCTCAATAACAGGCTCATCCTTAGAAGGTGGAAAGAAAAGAGTTTTAGTATTGGTGCAGATCAATCCTCAGGTACAGGATCAAATGTAGACTCAAACAATTTATACATCATTATGGGTATTAAAGGAGCAATATCTCCTAAGATAGCTCTCGATCTTTCAGCAGGCTATGGTGATACCCTGATATATGAAAATGGACAGTATAGTTCTAAGGATGGTGGTAACTTCAGAAGTGCAATCGGTACTTTCGGCTTGATATTTACTCTCACACCTATGACCAAGATAAGTCTTGGTGCTGATAGGGGATTTGAGCCAATTGCTGTTTATAGATTCTATCAATATGTTAGAGGCAAATTGAGTATAGTACAGGGGATATCTGATTTTATGAATATCACACTGGGTGGCAACTTTGGGGTTTACGATTATGGAGCCCTCGATGTCTCTACAAATTATACCGATATTACAACAAACAGAAGTGATCAGATTGCAGACTTAAATCTAAAAATTTCAGTAGAAGTCACAAAATGGATAGATGCCTTTTTGACATACAATTTCAAAGCAAATTTCTCAAATGACACCGGTGTGGATGGACGTCCTGTTTCATATACGAGGCATGAAATATTGGGCGGAATTGACGTTCATTACTGAGTTAACTAAGACTATCGCACTAACTGATTGATACTTGATAAAAAAATTCAATAAAAAAATGTAGATTTTATC
>CAYSBA010000262.1:0-2682 GCA_964429075.1 uncultured bacterium | reverse complement strand
ATATTATAAATACCCTATACTCACTCCAAAGAATAGGAATGAGATATTTTACACTACCACCTTGTCAAATAGAAAAACGACCCATAAAATACAATGATTCTCAAAAGGAGTCGAATAGAGAAAAACTCGATCTTATTGCAGAAGAGATTAAATCGTGTAGAAAGTGCATACTACATAGAACAAGGAGAAATACCGTACCTGGTGAGGGCAACCCACTTGCAAGGATTGTATTTGTAGGAGAGGCCCCGGGTGAAGAGGAAGACAAACAGGGTAGACCCTTTGTAGGAAGGGCCGGAGAATTGTTAACAAAAATCATTGAAAATGGGATGGGACTTTCAAGACAGGATGTGTTCATTCTTAATGTCATTAAGTGCAGACCTCCTGGCAACAGAGACCCAAGGACAGATGAGATATCATCATGCAAGGATTATCTTTTTAAGCAGCTTTCGATATTAAAACCTGAGGTAGTGGTTGCACTTGGCAGGTTTGCTGCTTCTACTCTTCTTGACATGGACAGTGCAACAGTAAGGATATCAGCATTGAGAGGACGCTTTCATAGACTCACCCAGAATACACTTCTGATGATAACATATCATCCGAGTGCGCTGCTGAGGAATCCTGCATTAAAAAGACCTGTATGGGAGGATATAAAAAAGGTAATAGAGGTACTTGGAATTCCAATAAGGAGTAAAAAATGAAACCAGTTAAGCTGGAAGAGAGATTTGGACTTCACAGGGTCCTGGAACCTAAAGGGGTATTCCCACAACAGGCAGAAAGACTCGACAATTCTCTACCAATCCATGATTCTGAACTACTTATCGATGTAGAAATGATCAATATAGATGCTGCAAGTTTTACACAGTTAAAGAAAGAAGCAAACAATAATCCTGATAGACTTGCAGAAAAGATACTAAAAATAGTTCAAAATAGGGGCAAACTTCACAACCCAGTTACAGATTCCGGGGGCATGCTGATTGGCAGGGTTAAAGAGATGGGTAAAAGATATACCAATCGTGATAATCTCAAAACAGGCTCAAGGATAGCCACCCTTGTATCCCTCACCCTAACCCCGCTGCATATTACAAGGATAAAAAGGGTCCATCTTAACTCCCATCAAATTGAGGTAGATGGATATGCAATATTATTCGATAGTGGTGTGGCCTGCAGTATTGACAATGTGGTAGATCAGAGGATTGCTCTTTCTGCACTTGATGTAGCCGGTGTTGTTCCGACAATTGAGAGGCTGGTACATCCAGGCAAAGATGTTTTGATAATAGGCTCCGGTAAATCTGGCTCCCTTGCATGCGCAGCAGCAAAAAGAGTTGTAAAAAACAGATCAAAAATCAGCTGTGTTGATATCAAACATGAAAATCTTATAAGACTTAAGAAGGCCGGATATTGTGATAATTTTGAGGTTGTTGATGCAACAAGGCCAATGGAGATTCTATATGCTGCAAAAAGACTTTCTAAAGATCGTCTGTTTGATATAGTAATAAATACCGCACCTATTCCCATGACAGAAATGGGGACAATCCTTGCAACTAAGGATGGTGGTATTGCCTATTTCTTTAATATGGCTACAAGCTTTCAGAGGGCAACGCTTGGTGCAGAAGGTATAGGAAAAGACATCACCCTGATAATGGGCAATGGATATGTACAACATAATGGAAGAAGGACACTCGATTTTCTTGAACAGGAACCACAGATAGTAGAAATTCTAAAAACCTTTCTGGTGTAATTATGGAATATCTAAAGCTTGCATTTCTTGGAGTAGTACAGGGGCTTACAGAATTTTTGCCGATTTCAAGCTCCGGACACCTTGTCGTAATAGAGAAATTAATAAACCTTCACACTGGTGGTATAGTTGTAGAGGTAATTCTTCATCTTGCGACACTTCTTGCTGTAGTTTTCTACTACCGAAAAGAGCTGCTTAATTACATCAATCATCCATTCAGCCATGATACTCTAAGAATTGCCTTTCTGGTTATCCTTGGTTCCATACCTGCAGGTATTATTGGAGTTCTTTTCAATGATCAGATAGAAAGACTATTTGATTCAACGATTTATGTGGGTGTATCTTTTTTAATCACAGGTAGTTTTTTATTCATTACAAAGAAACAGAGGCATAATGAAAATGGAATAACTCCGCAGAGAGCCTTAATTATAGGTGCAGCTCAGGCCTTTGCCATTGTTCCAGGTATATCAAGATCTGGTAGTACTATAGCTACTGCACTTCTTCTTGGAATATCACCGCAAAAAGCTGCATTCTTCTCTTTTATGTTACTGATACCTGTCACACTCGGTGCTGGTCTCCTGGAGTTTATGAAGTTTGATGCCTCAAAGATAGGTATCCCGACATTAGCATTAGTAACAGGTTTTTTGTGTGCCCTTATAAGTGGACTTATTGCACTAAGAACTATTGTATTGCTTACAAAGAAGGGTTCATTGTATAAATTCTCAATATATCTTTTTATTGTAGGGATACTCACAATTTTAATCTCTTTATTTTGATGGTAAAATTTTTAATATAGATTTGGATCAAATAAAAAGTATACAGAAAAAGATAAGTAAAAAATAGAATCATGGTCTTGATTTTAGCGTGAATATAGCGTAGGATAAAAAATTATTGGAGGTGTTATGAAAAGATATATAACTTTACTTCCTATTATTATTTGTTTAAAC
>CAYSBA010000261.1:0-2715 GCA_964429075.1 uncultured bacterium | reverse complement strand
GCTGATGTTAATTCAGATCTTTTACAGGTAATAAAAAAAACTACACCCAGAAACTTAAAAGGTGTGGGAAAGTCATTCAAGATTCCCAGATTGTTACCCTCAAAAAGCCTTGCTTTAAGGGTTAAAACAACAGGCAGATTCTCCAGACAGACTCACAAGGATAGGATAAATGGAAACAGTGATATATTTGAAATACCACAGAAGGGTACCAATGAAAATGGGCCTCAACAAATTGATATCTTTGGGAAAAAAAGACTCCTTTCAATGTTAGATGAAGGTCCATCCAACGACAGGATAAAGGACGTAAAGGAGGGAGAAGAGACACTACTTAATTCAAAATATTTTAAGTATGCTGGTTATATAAAGAGGGTCTTTAACACTGCATTAAAATACTATCATGGGCTTGAGGAGTTATCGCTGAGGGACCCGACCGGCAATCTTTATGGTTACATAGATAGAGAGACTGTTGTACTTGTCAAGCTGAATAAAGATGGCTATCTCAAGAACATAGAACTTTTAAAAAGTTCTGGTGTAGATTTTCTTGACAGGGCCTTAATGGATGCCTTCAGGGATGGATCACCCTATCCCGGGCCACCAGAGGGTCTGTTAAATGAGAGGGGTTTTATCGAGATTGCATATTCACTAACTATAGTCATGAATGCATCAACACCACTATTTAAGTTTAACATATATCACTGATTAAAATTCTATATTGACATCACCTGCTGCCATGAGTCTGTATTCGGTTGTTGGCAGGATTACCCGTCCATCAAGATCACTTACCTCAACCTGTATCAAGGCCTTCCCTGTTTTTTGATTAACTACAATCTCGAATCTTTTTGTCTCACCCTTTTTAATGTGAAAGATCTTATTATCCTCTCCTGTGACCTTTACAATCGCATCCTTTGATGCCTTAATAGAGACCCTTGCAGGTAGAAAGCTCAATCTTACACGCCAGATGTTCTGTTTTTTGTCAGGATCAACTTTTTTGCTACTCTCATATTTATAACAGTATGAATTTTCCACCCTTAAAATATGATTACCCGGTTTCAATCTAATATCCTTACGAGTTGCCTCTTTTGCAATAAGAGTACCGTCTACATATATATCTCCATATGGATGCACAAGTACTCTTACAGGTACAGACTCAGCCATAACCTTTTTTCCTGTCTTTTTTTGTCTTGCTAAAGAGACCTTTTTTATCCTTTTCTGCTCCTTATGAGAGATAAAACTTTTTTCAGACTCAGAAACATTTTGAATCTTACTGGTATCTGTAGAATTTCGCTGATCCTGGGTTTGTGTCGTGTTTTTTGAAATAAGGGATACAATATTTTCTCGATTGTCTCTTAATGTATTATGGGATTCTTTGAATAAAAAATAGGTTATAAGTGATATGATTATAACCACCAAAGATAGAATGGAAATTTTAATGCTCCTACTCCTTTTATAAACATTGTTTATTAAAGAGTTTGCATCCTCTGCACCATACGCCATCGCAATATGTGCTGCCTCAAGTGCATCTTTATATCTTCTTTTTTTGCAGTAATCCTTTGAAATATGTAAGTAGTGCTTTGCAATCTGTTTTTGAAAATCTGTATTCAAAAGTTCATAAATTGATTGAGCTTCATCTATACAGCATTCAAACTTTTTGAGGTAGTTTTCAATATCATTTATAAGTCGATCTGCGCTACTGTATCTGTTGGAAGGTTCTTTTGACATGAGACATTCAACAATCCTTTCAAAATCCTTATCAATCCTGCTGGATATCTCAGACATCCTTAATCTTCTGTCTTCAATAATATTTTTTAAGATTGTAATAGGGTGATCACCTTTGTGTGGTAGTTCCGATGTGGCCATCCAGTACATTAACACGCCAAGTGAAAAAAGGTCACTCTTTGTATCTGCAGGCTGACCAGATATAACCTCTGGTGCCATATAGGCAGGTGAACCAAGCAGTTCCCCTGTTGCAGTAAGTCTCGCTCCCTTTAAAAATCGTGCAATACCAAAATCTGTTATCTTTATTCTACCATCTTTATCAATGAGAATATTTTCTGGCTTAAGGTCTCTATGGCAGATCCCTTTTTTGTGAACAATCTCAAGGGCGTGTGCAATTTCGAGACCTATCCTGGCTGATATATATGGAGAAAAGAGTTTTTTGTGTTGTAAAAAAGACTGGAGGTTATCACCATCAACAAATTCCATTACAATTGCCATTCCATCTTTGAATTCTATAAAGTCATAGATCGCAACAACACCTGGATAATCTATACTTGCTGCAGCCTTTGCCTCTACTCTGAAACGATTAACTGCATCACTGTCTGATAAGAGATGTGAATGCAACAATTTTATTGCAACTCGTCTTTCAAGATTGCAGTCCCAGGCATTATACACTACTCCCATACTTCCTCTACCTATGACCCCTTCAAGCCTGTATCTTTCGTCGAGGAGTTGAGACACGTGAGAATCTCAAAGAGTTTGGTCCATCTCTTTTTTAAATTTTATGAATTCCTCTTTTTCTGTCCATGCAAAACAGGGGTTTATTTCCTTGATATATGATAGTTCCAAAATGGTATATCCACCGTAGGAGTGTCCTGGACATATAATGGTATTCTGTGAAAAATTTTTATTTATAAACTGAATGGTACTGTAAAATCTTTCAACATTACTACCCCGATAAATGGATTTTCCAGGTCGGGTCACAAACAGTATGTCTCC
>CAYSBA010000260.1:0-2720 GCA_964429075.1 uncultured bacterium | reverse complement strand
ATTAACTCCCACCTTGTATATTTTTTTATTCTCAATGTCTCTCTGGTATGCATATGCTGATTCCTGAATCTGCTTTTGAATAAATCCTTCCTCTATGGCCTTTACCGAACCGCCCATATTATCTATCTTATTTATAAGTTCAAGTGCCTTTTTTTCTATCTGAGATGTAAGGTTTTCAATATAGAAAGAACCACCCAAGGGATCTGCTACATCTGCAATTCCGGTCTCATATGCAATGATCTGCTGTGTCCTTAAAGCAAGTAGTGCAGAACTTTCAGTGGGTATGGATAACGCTTCATCCATACCATTTGTATGGAGAGACTGTGTACCGCCAAGGACAGCCGCCAGGGCCTGCAGTGTTACCCTGATTACATTGTTCATAGGCTGTTGAGCTGTAAGAGATGAGCCTGCAGTCTGTGTATGAAAACGTAACATTAATGCCCTTTCTGTTTCAGGGTTAAAACGCTCTTTAACAAGCTTTGCCCATAGGCGCCTTGCTGCCCTGAACTTTGCAATCTCTTCAAAGAAGTTATCTGAGGCACTAAAAAAGAAGGATAATCTTTTAGCAAACCGATCAATATTAAGTCCGGTGTTAATAGCATATTTTATATATTCAAGCCCGTTGGAGAGTGTAAAGGCAATCTCCTGAACAGCATTGGCTCCAGCTTCTCTCATGTGATAACCAGAAATACTTATGGTGTTGAACTTTGGCAGATTTTCAGAGCACCATCTGAATAATTCAGCCACAAGCATCATGGACTCTTCTGGTGGGAAGATGTATGTGCCACGAGCCACATACTCTTTTAGGATGTCGTTTTGTACAGTTCCACGAAGACTTTTTATATCCACACCCTGTCTTTTGCCTACCACCACATACATTGCCAATAGGATCATAGCCGTGGCATTTATTGTCATGGAAGTACTGACTCTGTCCAGCGGTATATCTTTGAACAGCCTTTCTACATCAGCGATCGTATCAATTGCTACTCCAGTTCTCCCTACCTCGCCAGCACTCATAGGGTCATCTGAATCAAGGCCCATCTGTGTGGGTAAATCAAAGGCAACACTCAACCCTGTCTGTCCCTGAGAAAGGAGCTTTCTGAATCTTAAGTTGGTCTTTTCTGCCGTTCCAAAACCGGCATATTGTCTCATAGTCCATAGTTTTTCTCGATACATCCCTTTGCGGATACCCCTTGTAAAGGGATATTCTCCTGGTACCTCATCTGTTTGTCTTATATCCTTTTTTGTATAATATGGTTTTAATTTTATATTCGATGAGGTTTTATAGGTCCTGTCTTCCTCCACCAGATCTACTCCTTTAGGCTTTTCCACTTTTTAAAGCGATTCTGTGGGCCAGGTTTTGCATAGATCTGAATGCACTGTGTTGGTGTTAGCTTAGAATCGTTGATATAGGAGTGTTTGACACCTGCAGGGATCAGTATGGCATCACCTGCTTTAAGGTGGTACTCTTTACCGTATGCCTTAAGTATACCCCCTCCTGAGAGGATATATAATATCTCATCAGAATCCTTGTGTAAATGTGCAGGTACCTTTACCCCTGGTAAAAAGGTACATAGTCCAAAATAGGCATTTTTTGACCCATTGGTTTCATCAAGCAAGATCTTTATTCCTGCATTTCCGGGCGGATTTACATAGGTAGGGACAGAAGAGCGATTTATAACTACAACCTTTTTTCTCTGTTTTTTTGTCCCTCCATAGGAGATAGATGAAAACACTACAGCAAAGATAATTACAAAAAGACATCTTTTGATCATAATGTCCCTCCAGATAATACTTGCTCTGATCTTTAATGATTTTTTTGACTTTTTGATTGCTTTTTCTTTTTGTTCTGGCCTCCAAAAAATAGCTTATAAGCACCTACAGTAATCCCAACAATCCCGGTTCCGAGGGTTATTAAATGGTAGTTTTGATATTTCTGACCATCTGCAAGTTCCTTCATTGATGCTCCAGAATAGAGGTATAATCCATTCTGTTGTTGTTCTTTTTTTAATGAGTCATAGGCATCATTTGCCTGTTTTACCTTGTATCCAAAATATCCACTTGCAGCAAGGGCAATTGCACCGATGGTAAATGCACCAAGCATTACATAATCAACAGGTTTTTCCATCTCAATATGCATCCCCCCTTTTTCAAAAAGAAGAGTCACAGAACGAGATGCCACATCAACCATCTCTTTTTCAAAGTCCTGCTTTTTAAATTGCTCGGTATATTGTGATATTACCTTTGCCTTATTAATATCTATAAGTTTCATGCTCAGGCTAAGGTTTTCACTACTAATAACAGTTAGACTACCTGAGAGTATCAGCCCGGCACCGAGGGCTCCTCCAATCTCTGCCATGCATGAGACATTGGATTCACATCCGAGTAGCTGTTTCTGCTGTTCTACGGCAAGCATCAACTGTATTTCTGACTTTGTCAGTACCTCAAGATTTTTGATCTTTCTTAGTCTTGCTGTAACCAATTCTTCAAGGGAGGCTACTGTACCTTCAAGCTCTTTTTTATCTCCTTTTAGATCTACACCAAGGAATAAAAGACGGGTTTTTTTCTCCTTTTTTTCTACCTTTTTCTGCTCCTTGGTTGTTTTTGACTCCTTAGCATACAATGGTAGAACTGGTACTCCCTGCAATAATATTGCAAAGCTAAGCAGAATATGTAACAGCTTCATCTACTGTCCTCCTTGAGGAATATATAATATACTA
>CAYSBA010000259.1:0-2721 GCA_964429075.1 uncultured bacterium | reverse complement strand
ACATAATGGTATATTATCAGGGCCCTTTTCGTCGATAAATCTCTTTAATTTTTCAGGATCCATGTTTCCTTTAAAGGGGTGTTGAGATGATGGATCCATCCCTTCATCAATAACTAGATCAACTGCATGTGCTCCAAGATATTCAATATTTGCCCTTGTTGTATCAAAGTGGTTGTTATTGGGGACAAACTGCCCTTTTTTGACCTTTACACTAAACAGGATATGTTCTGCTGCCCTTCCCTGATGGGTTGGTATCACATATTTAAACCCAAAGATATCTTTTATGACCTCTTCAAAACGGTAGTAACTCCGACTCCCTGCATAGGCCTCATCACCCTCCATGAGAGCGGCCCATTGACTGCTACTCATGGCACCGGTACCACTGTCGGTCAAAAGATCAATGATTATATCCTCAGATCTTAAAAAAAACAGATTGTAATGGGCCTGTTTTATATACTTCTCTCTCTCTTTTTTAGTGGACATCCTGATAGGTTCAACAGATTTTATCTTAAAAGGCTCAATGATTGTTTTAAAACCCTCCTGCATGACAATCTCCTTTTATATGTTTAAAAGTTAAGACCGGGGATCTTTACATCCTTTTCCTTTGCGCAAGACTCTGCTCGCTGGTATCCTGCATCCACATGTCTAATTATGCCTGTGGCAGGATCTGCCTTAAGTACCCTTTCAAGTCTCTTTTCTGCATCTTCTGTACCATCAGCAACAATGACCATACCTGCATGTAGTGAGTATCCAATACCAACTCCTCCACCATGATGAAAGGAGACCCATGAAGCACCACATGCTGTATTTATAAGTGCGTTAAGGATGGGCCAATCAGCTATTGCATCACTTCCATCCTTCATCCCTTCAGTCTCTCTAAAGGGAGATGCAACAGAACCACAGTCTAAATGATCCCTACCAATAACAATCGGTGCCCTGATCTTTCCCTTTTTCACAAGGTAGTTGAATAGAAGTCCTGCCCTGTCACGCTCTCCATATCCAAGCCAGCAGATTCTGGCCGGTAATCCCTGAAATGCCACACGTTCACCGGCAAGTTTTAACCATCTGATGAGACTCTTTTTCTCATGGAAAAGGTTCATTAGTTCTTTATCTGTAGTATAGATATCCTGAGGATCACCTGAGAGTGCCACCCACCTGAAAGGTCCCATCCCATCACAGAATAGTGGTCTGATATAGGCCTGAACAAACCCCGGAAACTGATAGGCATCCTCAAGGCCAGCCTCTTTTGCCTGGGTCCTTATATTGTTACCATAGTCAAAGACATGGCTACCATTTTTAAGGTGCATATTCATGTATTCAACATGTCTTCTTACCGTATCTCTTGCACGCCTTAGATATTCATCTGGGTCCTTTTTTCTGAGTTCTTCTGCCTCCTCGTAGCTAAACCCTTCGGGATAGTAACCATTCAAAAGATCGTGTGCTGCTGTCTGGTCTGTAACAATATCCGGAACAATTTCTCTTTCGATAAGTGCTCTGTGTAGCTCTGTTGCATTTGCACAAACCCCGATAGAGATTGGCTTTTTCCCCTTTTTATAATTAATGGCAAGGTCTATAGCCTCTTCTATTGAATCTGCGATGATATCGAGGTATTTTGTTTTCTTTCTCTTTTTTAACCTCTCTGGATTTATCTCTGCTCCGAGGAAAACCCCATTGTTCATCGTAACTGCAAGTGGCTGAGCACCTCCCATCCCCCCAAGTCCTGCTGACACAACAAGCCTTCCTGTAAGATCTGATTTAAAGTGGGTGTGCGCTGCTGCAGAAAAGGTTTCATAGGTACCCTGAAGGATTCCCTGTGTACCAATATATATCCAGGAACCGGCTGTCATCTGCCCGTACATAATAAGTCCTAATCTCTCCAGTTCTCTGAAGTATTTCCAGTTTGCCCAGTGAGGAACAAGATTTGAATTTGCTATAAGTACCCTTGGAGCATCGGGATGGGTTTCAATCACTCCAACAGCCTTTCCTGATTGGACGAGAAGGGTCTGATTGTTTTCAAGTTTTAAAAGTGCGCCCAAGATCTTTTCTAGTTCTTTATGTGAACGTGCTGCCTTTCCTGTACCTCCATATACTATGAGTTCCTGTGGCTTTTCTGCAACATCTGGATCGAGATTGTTTTGAATCATGCGGTATGCTGCCTCTTGAATCCATCCTTTGCAGTGTAACTTATCGCCTCTTGGAGCCCTGTATACCTTTTCCATGATATCCTCCCTTAAGATTCGGGTTAAAAACTACTTATAGGCTATGGATATCATTGTCAAGGGATTGTTAAGACTATGACAAGCAAAGAGGATAATTTGACTAATAATACTTATTTTGATATCAATGACGAACAATTTTTGTATGTTGCTGTTTGAAAAGGACCTATTTAAAGGAGTTAAAGGAATCCGGTAGCTATCTTGCCCTCGGCATAGAGATGGGGGCATCGGTGGCAATTGGTTATTTTTTGGGTTTATTTCTGGACAGGGTATTATGGAAGAGGCATATTTTTGTTTATATCTTCCTTGTTGCAGGCATTGCAGCTGCATTCAAGGCCCTTTACAGAGAGGCTAAACGATATTTACATGAACAAGAAAATGACAAAAAAAGAGACATAGATAAAGATGTATAAAAGAGGTATAATAGATCCTTTTGTGTGGTTATCTGTGCTTCAGGCAGATATTCTGCTCTACATTATTATTTTTGGCAAATCTGACCCTCTTT
>CAYSBA010000258.1:1178-2726 GCA_964429075.1 uncultured bacterium | reverse complement strand
TTCTTGCAAACATCAAGATGATTTTTTTAAGATAATTAAATAAATAGTTTTATAGCTGTTATGATTGCCCTTATGATCCTGCAATTGGTATCTGGCACTTATATTGCTTGTATCTTTGTGTTTTTAGGGAGGTAAATGATGAGATGTAGGTTAGTGATCCTTTTATTTACGGTCATTCTGCTGGGTTTGATATCCTGTGCTTCTGATGAAATGGCAAAAAGCGTTGGATCAGATAGATTTGACGATGGATATTATGCGCAGTGTAGTTATGATATAGACTGTCCAGATGGGTATATATGTACAGATGGTTTTTGCACTAAGATAGATCAGAACGGTACAGATGATAATAATTCAAATGGGGGGAATGAACATGAATCTCGATACTATGCACCACCTGCGAGAGGTAAAAAGTATGTTTTTATAATAACACCTTCCAAGGAGCACATTGCAAAGATAGATGCAGAGACATTAGAGATAACTACAATAGATACTGTACAGAAACCTGCATTTATCACAACATTGCCAGGAAAGGATGTTGCGTTGGTTCTTGATGAAGGTGGGAATGAAATTGCAATTGTTGATTCGCGTTCTGGCAAAGATAGGGTAGTAATATTACAGTTAAGACCTGATTACAACAGAATAGTGGTTGATCCAGAAGGTAGATTTGCCTATGTATTTTATGATTGGTACGACAACAATGGGCCTGGGAACTATCAGGAAGTTTCACTCATCGACCTCAGAGACCTAACTGATATTGACAACAATCCCCCACCTGCACATCATCTTACAATCGGACCAAAACCAAGGGATATTCAGTTCGCCTCAGGCAGGGCATTTATTGTTAACGATGGTGGTATATCGATAATAGATCCTGAATCGATTGATGATGATACAATAGTTCCTCCAGTTAAGCTTTCTGATGATCCACTTGAAGATACAAAGGATTATGAGGTGCTGATCACTGAAGACGGCAACAATGCAGTTGTTAGGGTCCCGGATTCGAGTACCTTCAGGGTTGTAAATTTGGATTCTGGTGAGGTGGAATACTATGATCTTGTTTCTCCATCAACAGATATGGATTATTTAAGAGATAAGGATCTATTAATCTTTTCACTCCCTGATGTGGATAAGGTTGTTACTGTAAATCTTTCATCACTCAATCCAAATTCAAACCCTGTAGCGGACGAATATCAACTATTAATCCCTGTTGGACAGACTGAGGTTTCACAACTTTCTGATCTTGCACTGGTGTTTTCTAACTCAACAGATTCAGATTCATGTGCTCTTTTGAATATTGATACAGATGAGATAAGATATACAAAACTTTCTTATTATATCTATGGTGCCGTAATATCTCCAGACGGGACAAAGGCTCTGATATTTCATAAAGTCGGACAATCATCAACCAACCCATATAATTTTACCCTTCTTGATCTTGATACACTTTTTCCAAAGGTTATAAATACCAGAAGTCAAATAAAGGACTTTTTATTTACTTCAGATAATAGATTTCTTTTCTTGATGTTTTCTGACAAAAACAGAAAGGAT
>CAYSBA010000258.1:0-1168 GCA_964429075.1 uncultured bacterium | reverse complement strand
GGATAAACAAATCCTTCAGGCAGATATGAAGAGTTTTATAGTATACAATTATCCTCTCACATCGTTCCCAAACGACATTGGTTATCTGGCTGATTACAATTTAGTTTATGTCTCGCAGGAACATCCAGAAGGAAGGATCACCTTTATAGATCCGGTTGATAAGACATCAAGGACACTGACCGGGTTTGAACTAAATTCGAGAATCAGATAGGGAGAATGGGATGAAAGGATCTATAAAAAAAGTTGTAGCGGTTATTTTGTTTATATTTATAATATCAGCAGGGTGTACCACAACAGTATATGATAAGAATGCTGGTGTATTTCAAAATAATCCTCTGATATTAAAGAGACATCTATTTATGTTTGATCAAACACGTAATATTTTATTTGCAATCGATATAGAAAAACCACAAGAGCAACCAAAAACTATTGTAGTGCCTGATGGAGTGAAGGGTTTTGTTAGTGTTGTATCAACAAGTAATGCACTGTTACTTGGAACAGTCCCGACAAAGAAGAGTATAATAGTAGTAAATGATGAAGATTTATCTGTCAAAGAGTTAACAGTCTCAGAAAACTATACTGCCATTAAAATATCAGGCGATGGAAAATGGGCAGTCGCATACTACAAAAAGGGTATCTCCACTAATGAAGAGATGGTATTTGCCAACAAGGTTGCTGTCTTGAAGCTGGATAATGGGATATGGCTGAGCGAACGGACACTTGTCTCTGTAAGTGCGATGATAGATGATGTAGTCTTTTCAGAAGATATACATTTTTTGGTAGATGGCGAAGTAATTGTAAAAAGATTTGCTGTCCTTGTGGAGGGCTCAACTCTCCATTTAATTGACCTTGCAAATCCATCTGCCAAGGCCTGGAAGATTCCTTTGCTTCTCTTTGATTCTGACAAGCCACCAATAAAAATAGAATTTTCAAATAATCTCTTTGATGGGGATGAATATGACGATACAGAGAGTATCTTTACGGTACTGGAAGGCTCGAGTGATCTTGTGGAGGTCATGTTACATGCAACCAGAGAGTCTGGTGATGTAGTTATCAGGCCATCCATAAATAAGATTGATCTTTCTGCTCAGCCATCGGATTTTGTTTTTATCAAAGATAGCACAGGTAGGGTGGTACTATTTGCAACACTTGGATATTATCTACATGT
>CAYSBA010000257.1:1400-2727 GCA_964429075.1 uncultured bacterium | reverse complement strand
ATTTTGAAAAAGCCTGTAATGGGAAAGTATTTAGAGGATGTTATAACCTTGGGGTTCTTTATGAATATGGATTGGGTGTAAAAAAGGATTTAGAGATAGCTATGGAGCTTTACAAAAAGACCTGTGAAGGGGAGGATAGTATTGGGTGTAACTATATCGGCTATATGTACGAGAAGGGGATAGGTGTAAAACAGGACTATGTAACTGCATATAAATATTACAACAGGGCCTGTGAGATGAGATTCATGAAGGGATGTAACAACATGGGAGTCCTCTATCAGAATGGCAAGGGTGTGGAGAGAGATTATAAAAGGGCCTCTGAATATTATGAGCTCTCCTGCAATAACGGTATTGGGGTTGCCTGTTATAATCTGGCAGGTCTTTATAGCAAGGGATATGGAGTTAAAAAAGATCTAAAAAAGGCCTTTGAATATACAAAAAAGGGGTGTGAGCTGGGTGACTATATAAGCTGTGGGGACCTGGGCGTTATGTATCAAAAAGGTTATGGAACAAAACAGGATATAAAGAAAGCCTTTGAATATTTCTCTATTGGTTGTTCAGGCAATGATGCTTTAAGCTGCAGAGAGCTGGGTTACCTGTATCTTCGAGGTGCAGGCGTAAAAGCAGACAGACAGAAGGGCCTATTCTTTCTCGACAGGGCCTGTAGGCTGGGCCTGAAGTCCGCCTGTGGTCAATAGGTCCTCAGATCTACAAAAGAAATCCCGGTAGATACCAAAAAACCCGGATTGATAACTTACAGAGGTCATGTATATACTGGCTGTGTTCACTCGCTTAATAATAGCTACCTCTCTTGAAAAAAATTATATAGTAGAAAATGGCGGGGACATAAGATGAAGATTGCCTCATAGCAATAATTGTAGTGTTAATATTGACAATAAATTTTGTTTATGCCTGTACAACTGACTATCTAAGCGTAAATAGGACTTCCTCCCGGAATTCTCTTCGCTCAGGAGAATACTCTCTGCGAAATCTTCTCTCTACCAGACGGCGTAACTATGATACCCTCATCCGCTACCATCTGCCATCTTTTATTCCTAACTCAGAAAGTCATTCAACAGATTTCAATGTTAGCTTTACACAAAATTTTAGTTAACTGCCTATTTTTTTGTATTCTGTGTCCAACTTCCAAAGGTTCAGTTTCAATAAGTTATATATTGACAATTAGGTGTCTGATTATTATAAACTGCCTATGTTTTATAAAAAGTCATTTATAGTATCACTGCTACTCTTTTTGATTTTATTCAATCAGAATTCTTTTGGTTCAAGCTGGGAGTCAAGATTGAAGGACAATTTTGAGAAAAGGATG
>CAYSBA010000257.1:0-1390 GCA_964429075.1 uncultured bacterium | reverse complement strand
TGGTATAAAAGTACTTCTTTTTGAGAATCATACAGCACCAGTATTTTCTGCACGGATACTGTTTACTACCGGTGCAGTAGATGAGCCACCAGGTAAAAGTGGAATGGCTCATCTTCTTGAACACATGATGTTTAAAGGTACACCTACCATTGGTACAAAGGATTTTGCGAAAGAGAAAGAGCTATCTGCAAAACTCGATAGGCTGTATAAAAAATTATCCAAAGCAAAGCAACAAACTGAGAAACAAAAGATCATCTCAGAGATTGCTGAGACAGAAAAAAAGATATCACTGCTTGTTGATTCAGAGGCTATGAATAGGATATTCGAAGAATCTGGAGCCGGCTTCTTCAATGCCTGGACATGGCAGGATGGTACAATGTATGCAGAAGATATGCCTAAGAATACCTTTGAGCTCTGGGCAAGACTTAATGGTGAGAGGGTCACCCATCCCGTTTTTAGATATTTTTATAAAGAGAGGGAGGTTGTTATTGAAGAGAGGAGGATGAGGGTTGAAAACAGTCCTTTTGGTTTGTTATATTACAACCTAATAACAACAGCATTCCAGAAGCATCCATACAGAATACCAACAATTGGTAAGGTTGAAGACCTTAGAAATCTTTTCCGTGATGATCTAAAAGATTTCTACAACAGATTCTACAGGTCAGACAGGATGATCATTTCACTTGCTGGCGATCTTACCGTAAATGAAATAAGACCCATACTCAATAAGTATTTTGGCCTTGTCCCCATGGGCAAGAGAGAGCAAGAGAGATTTCCAGAAGAACCTAAGCAGAAAAAACAGAGGAAAAAGATTATTTTCTTCGATGCACAGCCTCAACTTTTAATCGGCTTTCATAAACCAACCTATCCAGATAGGGATGCCTATCTCTTTAATCTCCTTGCAACGATCTTTACTGGTGGTAGAAGCTCCATATTTTATAAAGAACTTGTAAAAAAGAGAAAGATAGCCTCTGTAATCAGAGCAAGTTCAGACTGGCCGGGGCTGAGATATAATAATCTTTTTGTCTTTTATGCTCAGACTGCAGGAGATACCAGAATTGAAGACCTATCAAAGGCAATATTTGAGTTAATTGAAAAGAGTAAAGATCTTATTGACGAAAAGACACTGAACAGGGCCAAGAGACTGGAGAAGGCCAGCATGATATGGGATATATCTTCTAACAGTGGCATTGCAGAAAACCTTGCCTACTGGGAAGGCTTTTTTGGTTCGTGGAAGAAATTTTTTGATTATCTTGATGTTATTACATCTGCACAGATAGATGAACTTCAGTTATTAATAGATAGATACCTGAAAAAGGAGAATTCAACCGTAATAATTCTTAAGAAAAAAAAGCATGATGAAGAAAAATAGTATTATAAAGATATTAAC
>CAYSBA010000256.1:0-2757 GCA_964429075.1 uncultured bacterium | reverse complement strand
GGTTTATTACAGACTCATGGAGACTGTAAATCCTGGTTCAAAGAGGGTTGAAAAGGCAGTTTATAATGCTAAAATGTACATAAGAAGGTCCTATATATCAAAGCGGCTCTACTTTACTACAAATGGCTCAAGAAGAATAGAAAAGATGTTTCTCCATATACCAGTTGAAACACCTGGGATTGTCATTCCCGATATTATGCGCCAAATCTGTTTTAAGAATCTAACACAAAGAGGACTCGATGCAGTAAAGGTGGTGGCATACCCTGCAGGATTTGATGGACTTTTTAATACAATGGCAACGGGTGTCTTTGCACAGGACGGACTTGGCTGGGATGGCAAAGATCACTACTACGAAAAGATCGATCTTTATATAAACAAAAAAGATGGATTACCCAGAAATATGCTATCCTTTTTAGACTACCTCTATTCAACAATTAAAGAAAATAGACTTTTCCCCAGGCTTAAGAAGCTTGATCTACGACATTTGGCTGCAATTTTAAGCAGAAATGATTTAAAAAAAACAGACAGTTACCTAAAAAAGCTTATCTGGCTCAAGGGCTATTTTGGTAATGTAATAAATTTGCCTGCTGAGGTAGACAAATGAAAATCATGCTATGCCAGATTAACACTCATATTGGTAACATGCCACATAATCTAAAACTTATGCAAGACTGTCTCAAAAAAGCAAAAGAACAAGGATGTCAGATTGCCATATTCCCGGAATTAACAATATGTGGTTACCCTCCTATGGATTTGCTCGCAAGGGAGGATTTTGTTCAAAAAACAATAGAAACAACAGAGCAATTTATAAATTGTTCAGAAGAAATAGTGGCAATCTTTGGAACTGTACTTAAAGAAAAGACAAAATTATACAACTGTTGTATTGCTGCTAAAAACAAAAAGATACTGGCCATCCATAAAAAGATTCTATTACCCACCTATGATGTTTTCGATGAGGCAAGGTACTTTGAACCAGGGGATGAAGTTACCATAGTGAACCTTGGTAAATACAAAATTGGTCTTTCTGTGTGTGAAGACGCATGGAATGATCAGACAATGGATGAAATCTATACTTTTAAAAGTTATGATAGGAATCCCATCAGAGAACTTATCGATAAAGGTTGTGATCTTATTGTAAATATCTCTGCATCGCCCTATTTTAAAGGCAAACCACTGTATCGAGAAAAGATGTTTTCTTCAATATCAAGAAGTTATAATAAACCGCTTATATTTCTAAATCTAATCGGTGGAAATGACAGTCTTATTTTTGATGGTTCATCCTTCTGCACCAATTCATTCGGGAACATCTCTTTCAGATTAAGCTCATTTAAAGAAGAACACAAGGTAATTGAGATAGAACAACTATTTAAGAAAAATGGTATTGAAATTAGATCAGATAACGATTCAAGTATGATGGGAGAGGCTCTAATCCTTGGCATAAAAGACTATTTCAGAAAGTGCGGCTTCTCTAAGGCAGTGGTCGGGGTAAGTGGTGGAATCGATTCTTCATTGGTATTACTTCTTGCTCAAAAAGCTCTTGGCAGAGAAAACATATCTGCAATCTCAATGCCATCCATGTTCTCTTCAAAAGGAAGTATAACTGATGCTGAGAAACTCTGTAACAATCTTTCAATTCAACTACTCAAGATTCCTATAAATGATATATACAGTATTACAAAGGATAGCATTGACAGTATTTTTGGCAAAAGTTCATTTGGAATTGCTGAAGAAAATCTTCAGGCGAGGATAAGAGGCATGATCCTAATGGCCTTTTCAAATCGCTACGGGCATATAGTACTAAGCACCGGTAATAAATCTGAACTGTCTATGGGATACTGTACACTATATGGAGATATGGTTGGAGGCATTTCAGTCCTTTCAGATGTGTACAAAACCGATGTATATAAAATAGCAAGATCAATAGACTACTCTAAAAACATACCAGATGAGATTTTCAAAAAACCTCCATCTGCAGAATTGAGACCCGATCAGAAAGATAGTGACACTCTTCCACCTTATGAATTCCTTGACAATGTCCTGTTTAGATACATAGATCTTGGACAGTCTAAACAACAGATCATAGAAGATCTTGGTAGCCCTGAAAAAGTAGAATTGATCATCTCTCGACTTCATGCCAATGAATACAAAAGGCGACAGGGACCACTGGGACTCAAAGTTACAAGAAGATCCTTTTCCTTCGGCAGGAGGATTCCAGTAACAAGTGCATTCAAATAACAAAGCGGAGATCTTATGAGGTTAAAAAAGGAAAAAATAGAATCGATAAAAGGACTTGTAGCTGGTATTATTGGTGATTTTGTGCTCGATGAATACATCTGGGGGACCACATACAGGATATCAAGAGAAGCACCGGTACCAATTTTAAAATTTGAGGAAAAAACCTGGGCATGTGGTGGTGCAGCCAATGTAGCTATGAATGCAAAGAGGATGGGGATGGATGTTGTTCTATTTGGTATTGTTGGTATGGATGAGACATCAAAAAGATTGATTGATTACTTCAAAAAAGAGGGCCTTAATACTGAAAATATTGTAACAGATAAATATTTTGTCACACCCAAAAAAACACGATTTATGGCAGGTGCAGAAGGAACAGTTAAACAACAGGTACTCAGACTGGACTATGAACCAGATCTGCCACCAGCAAAAGAGGTACAACACATACTTTTAAAGAGATTAGAGGACAATATCAACATTTGTGACTTCTTTTTACTCTCTGACTACGGTACTTATGGTATAGGT
>CAYSBA010000255.1:0-2768 GCA_964429075.1 uncultured bacterium | reverse complement strand
TAATCTGTATTCCTGTTATGTAAGTGCCTATAAAATAGGTATTTCTTCAAACATACTTCCACTCAAAATCTGTAGAAGTGTGTAGTGTACTGGTTGACATATTTTTACCTAAATGGTAGCTAACAGCCACATGATTAACTTCCAGGAAATGGTACTCCGGCTTTTGGAGTACTGGAAGGATAGAGATTGTTGTATCCTTTTCCCGTATGATATTGAAAAGGGCGCGGGGACATTCAGTCCACATACCTTTTTAAGGGTCCTGGGTAAAGATCCTTGGCGCTGTTGTTACGTTGAGCCCTCCAGAAGACCAACAGATGGACGTTATGGCATGAATCCCAACCGACTTCAGCACTATTTTCAAATGCAAGTCATTCTAAAACCAGCCCCCAATGATTCTCAAAGGCTGTTCTTAGATAGTCTAAGGGCTATAGGGATAGATATAGGTTTACATGATATAAGGTTTGTAGAGGATGACTGGGAATCACCAACCCTCGGTGCCTGGGGGCTCGGATGGGAGGTGTGGCTCGATGGTATGGAGATAACACAGTTTACCTACTTTCAACAGATGGGTGGTATAGACCTCGATCCAGTATGTACTGAGATAACCTATGGGTTGGAGAGATTAGCTATGTTTATTCAAGACAAAAAGAGTGTTTTTGATATCATGTGGAATAATCATCTCAAATATGAAGATATCTATCTCGAAAATGAGAGACAGCAGAGTATATATAACTTTGATGAGGCGGACACAAAGCTGCTTTTTGAAAGCTTTGAGCATTTCTCAAAAGAGGCAGAGAGGCTTCTTAAGCTTTCTTTAGTAATACCGGCCTTTGATTACTGTCTCAAGGTATCCCATCTGTTCAATCTTCTCGACGCAAGATCGGCAATCAGTGTTATCCAGCGGCAGGAGTATATTGGTAGGATAAGATCACTCTCGGTTAAATGTGCCCAAAAGTATATTGAAAGCATTGATAAACATGACCAGGATTGAATCAAATTGTAAAAGGCTTTCTTTCAGTGGATGTCGTTGTTGAAATAGGTGTTGAAGAGATCCCTGCAGGCTATTGTAGAGGTGCAGCAGACTCTATCAAAGATAGTATCAAAGAAACCCTACAAAAACACGATCTTCTGCCAGAAAAATTGGAAGTATACTCAACTCCAAGGCGTTTTTGTATTTTTATACAGGGACTGGCTACCCTCACACCCCAAAAGGTAGAGGTAGTATACGGTCCGCCAAAACGTATCGCCTATGATGACTGTGGAAATGTTACAAAGGCACTTGTAGGGTTTTTAAAGAAAAATGGTATTGATGATAAAGAGATCTTTGTGCAATCAGATGGCAAACAAGAGAGGGTATGTTTTAAAAAGACAAAAGGTGGCAAAAAGAGTCTTGAAATTATAAAAGAGATGATACCACAGATATTAGATTCTCTCTCTTTCCCAAAGAGTATGCGTTGGGATGATTCAAAGAAGAGCTTTGCAAGACCAATTCGATGGATCTTGGCAGTTTCAGATAAAGGACCCTTTGATATTAAGTACTTAAACATTGTTTCAAAGGGATCTACCTATATAAACAGGCATGTTTCACTCGATCCATTAGATGTAAGAGATGTTAAAACCTACTTTGAGATCCTAAGAGACCATGGAGTAGTTATCGATCATGAAAAAAGAAAAGATATAATAAGAAAATCCTGTGACGAAATCTGCAGTAAAGAAGGACTAAATGCACTCCTCGATAAGGACCTGCATGAAGAGCTTACCTTTTTACTGGAATATCCAATTGCCATCCTCTGTTCTTATAATGAGGAGTTTCTAACACTGCCTCATGAATTGATTGAGACCGTTTTAATTCATCATCAGAGATTTATCCCTACAGAAAAAGAGGGGAATCTTACAAATAGATTCCTGGCCTTTTCCAACAACCCATCTCCTGTAAGTAAAGAAAATATAAAAAAAGGTTATGAATCTGTCGTAGAGGCAAGGTTAAAAGATGCTCAGTTCATATATGAACAGGAGAGAGAAAAGGGCCTTGGTGAATTCTTAGAAAAGACAAAGGGTTTACTTTTTACAGCCAGGCTGGGTTCTGTCTACAACAAGACCCTGAGGATTGAGAGACTCTCATCAAAGATTGCTGAGTTTGTAAATCTATCTGAAAAAGAAAAAGATGTTCTGAAAAAGGCTGCCCTTTTGTGTAAAAGCGACCTTGCCACTGAGCTTGTATTTGAATTCCCAGAGCTACAGGGAACAGTTGGCTATTATTATGCCCTGGAATCCGGTCTTGGTAGTGAGATAGCAATAGCTATAAGAGATCACTACAGACCTGAGGGGCCTGAAGATAGTCTTCCACAAACAGATGTTGCAAAAATCCTATCAGTTGCAGACAAGCTGGATACTCTGGTAGGTATATCTGGTGCACATAAAAGACCTAAGGGCTCCGGTGATCCTTTTGGCCTTAGACGTTCTGCTCTTGGAATATTGCGAATCCTTTTAGAAAGTGGATGGGATATTGATCTTTCTACCATCATTGAAGAGGCTGTCGATATCTTCGGAGATCAAGCAACAGGACTCTTAAACGATACGCAAGAATATACAGAGAATTTTCTTCGCGAACGATTGAGGTTTTTACTTAAGGATAGGTATGATACTGATATAATTGATGGGGTACTAAATGCCAATATCCCCTTTTCACCCATCAAAATTGAAACCAGAATAAGGGTATTACAGAACTCAAGAGACAAACATCCTGATAATTTTACAGATCTTGCAAT
>CAYSBA010000254.1:0-2781 GCA_964429075.1 uncultured bacterium | reverse complement strand
CCTCTTATAAAAGTAAGATTACCTGAAGGCAAACACACACTTACCCTAAAAAACAAAAATAAATCTATCGAAAAGAAGATAGTTGTAAATATAGCAAGAGGTAAAATTACCAAGAAAAAGTTATCACTTAAATGATTTGCCCAGCCCTTTTATCTTTAGCTGTTTCCATTTTCTGATCTCATTTGGTTTTATAGGATAATCTCCAGTAAAGCAAGCATAGCAGAATCTTTTTTTTGACCCAACAACACTATAAAGACCTTCAAGGCTAAGGTAAGAGAGCGAATCTGCCTTTATATAATCTGCCACACTATTTGCAATATCATCTTTAAATTTTGATGCAATCAACTCCTCCTTTGTGGGCATATCTATACCATAGAAACATGGATGGGTTACCGGAGGAGAGCTAATCCTAAAGTGCACCTCTTTTGCACCAGCATTTCTTAGCATCTCTACAATCTTTCTTGATGTTGTGCCCCTGACAATGGAATCATCCACTACAACAACCCTTTTGTTCTTTAAAAAATCCCTTAAGGTATTTAATTTTAGCTTTACGCCAAAGTGTCTTATAGACTGTTCTGGTTCTATAAATGTGCGACCAACATAGTGATTCCTGATAAGACCAAGATCGAATTCAATATCTGTCTGCTCTGCAAAACCGATTGCTGCCGGTATACCACTATCTGGCACTGGAATCACGAGATCTGCATCAACCCTGCTCTCCTTTCCAAGGACCTTCCCAAAGCTTTTTCTTATCTCATATACATTTTGCCCAAATACAAGTGAATCTGGCCTTGCAAAGTAGATCAACTCAAATACACAGAGCGATTCCCTAAGGGGGGCAAATGCCTTTATTATCTCCATGCCTCTTTCACTGAATACAACTACCTCTCCCGGTTCAACCTCTTTGTAAAAAGTCGCTCCGATAAGATCAAAGGCACAGGTCTCAGAGGCCACAACCCAGGATTCACCGAGCCTGCCAATTACTAGTGGTCTGAACCCATATGGATCTCTTACAGCTATCATCTCTTTGGGTGTAAGGATCAACAGGGCATATGCACCTGTTACATGTGCGAGGGCATCAACAAGTGCAGATACAATACCCTCCTTTTTTGATCTTGCCATAAGATGAACTATTACCTCGGTGTCCATTGTAGACTGAAATATAGCTCCTTTCGACTCAAGTTCTGAACGAGTCTGTTCAATACCGACAAGATTTCCATTGTGAGCAATTGCAATTGCACCTCTTACACAGTCGACAACAAAGGGCTGTGCATTAACTATTGTACTTTCTCCTGTGGTAGAATAGCGGACATGACCAATTGCTGCATTTCCAGGCAGATTGCCAAGAACCTCTTTTGTAAATATATCGGCCACATAACCCATCTGTCTGTGATGGTGCAGAAATTCGCCATCCGATGAGACAATGCCAGCAGATTCCTGGCCCCTGTGTTGAAGCGCATGTAAGCCGAGATAGGTCAGGGTGGATGCCTCTTTATGGCCAAAGATACCAAAGATTCCGCATTTATGTTGTAAATTCTCCATTCAAGTGGGCTTTTGCAAGCTTAATATAGTGCAGTGCTGACTCCTTTATCCTACGAATCTCCTCTTTAGTCAACTCTCTTTTAACCCTTGCAGGAGACCCAATGATAAGGCTTCTGGGTTTAAAAATCTTGTTTGGTGGGACAATTGAACCGGCCGCCACAATACAATCTTCAGGGATTAAGGCATTGTCCATAATAATTGAACCCATACCTATCAAAACCCTGTCCAAAATTTTTGCACCATGTATGATTGCACCATGCCCAATAGTTACAAAGGAACCAATTTCTACAATTGAGATGTCTTCTGTTGCATGAATTATTACTCCATCCTGAACATTTGTGCAATCTCCAATAGTTATAGATCCAACATCAGCGCGCAAAACAGCATTATACCAGATACTTACATCCTTACCTGTGGTTACACCCCCCAAAACAACAGCGCTATCTGCAATAAAAAGTGGTCTCATTACATCTTATATTTACCAAAATCTTCAGGATCCAGCTCATCAAGTATCTTTGACCATTGCTCTTTATCTGTCTCAGATATCTCCTTTTCTCTTTCTGCCAGGGAATTGGATTTCGATGCCTCAATCACCTTCTTTTTGACGTATATAGGTGAATTTGTTCGTAGAGAGATAGCGATTGCATCTGAAGGTCTCGAATCGATCTCTACAATTTTACCTTCATGCTCGATATTGAGGGTAGCATAGTAGGTATTGTCTTTGAGATCGCAGATCACAATCTTTTTCAGTTTTAGGTCAAATGTATCAAGAAGATTTTTTATAAGATCGTGTGTCAATGGTCTTGAGATTGTAATCCCTTCCATCTTTGCAGCAATTGAGCTTGCCTCAATAATACCTATCCAGATCGGTACCGTATTCTTCTCTTCACTGTCTTTCAGGACCACAACAGGTGATTTTGTAAATGGATCAATAAGGATACTGTAGACCCTCATTTCTATCTCTTCGTCATCCTTCTTCTTTCTTCTTGTTCTCTTTTTTTTCTTACTCATTATTGCCTCCAGTATTACATCTTAATTATCCAACCAGCCTGCCTGATAAAGAATTCTGAAAACCCTCTATTATCTCGATCTCCACAAATTTACCTACAAGTTCTGTGCCACCTTCAAAATTTACCACCCTGTTACAGGAAGTTCTTCCAAAAAGAGTATTACCTCTTTTTGAGCGACCTTCCACAAGAACCCTTACCCTTTTACCCACCATCATCTTGTTTTTATTGA
>CAYSBA010000253.1:0-2797 GCA_964429075.1 uncultured bacterium | reverse complement strand
CTCTCCCACTGAGCTATCCGCCCGATTGGGTAATCAGTTATAAAACAACAGTCCTGTGTTGTCAAGACTATCATTACCCTGCATTTTTAAAGGATTGATCTTGACAGCTTTTTGTATGAGAAGTATTGTAACAATGTTTATGAAAAAGGTATTACAATTAACTTTTACTCTGTTTCTGGCCTTTTATTTTACAGAAAATTTATCCTCAGAAGAATTGTCCAGGCCTATCGCTCTTCTGGATCAGGCATCCTTAGAGTTTGAACATGGCAATTATAAGAATGCAGTTGATATATTGAAGGAACTACTCTATCCATTGAGACTTACAGGTAGAGAGGATATCCTCAAGGCAAGAAAACTTTATGCAATCTCTTTATTTTATGTAGGAAGGCTAAAAGACTCAAGACAGGAATTCATAAAAATACTCGTTGATTACCCATCCTTTAACCTCGATCCCTTCCTCTATCCCCCAAAGGTGGTAAACTTTTTCAAATCAATAAAAGAGAGTGTAATCGTGTCTGGTAGATCTAAAGGGAAGGCAAAACAGAATAAAAAAAAAAAAAAAAAGATTGTTCAAAAAGTGGTTATAGAAAAGAGGATTGTGGAGAATATCTTTCTATTAAATTTTTTCCCTTTTGGTGTACCTCAATTTCAGAACAATCAACACCTTAAGGCCTATTTATTTATGAGCTCTCAATTGATTGCTATTTCAGTAAATCTTTTAAGTTTTCTTTTGATAGAAAGATACAGGTCACCTGATGGTTATTTCTATCGAGAAGACTATAGGACCGCCCTTTTATTGAGAAAACTTCAATTTATTTCCCTTGGAATCTTCACCGCCAGCTATATTGGGGGAGTCGTTGATGGGCTTTTAAATTTCAGGCATGAAAGGACGTTAACAAGACCTCTGATATCGATGGGAAAAACCAATTACTGGTTTGGTATATCTTTAAGGTTTCCACTGGATTAAAAAGGATGAGGTATCTAATCGATCTGAAAGAGGCAAGGCTAATAGAGTTAACACAGACTATCTTTACAATAGGATCAGACAAAGATTGCGACCTTGAAATAGAAGGTGTTCATCCACTACTTGCGCATATCTATACAGACAGGGGCAGGGTTATCCTCAGGACAAAAAACAGAGGAAAGATAAGACTTAATGGTTCAAAATTTCTTGAAAAAGAGCTCAACTCAGGAGATATAATCGAAATAGGAAATAATAGATTCGTCTATTTAGACAGGCTTAACCTAACTAATGAGAATAATCAAATAGCAATCGATGCCTTCAACAGTCTCCATAAATTCTGTAGAGATTTGATAAACGAGAGGAGTATAAACAGACTCTTTGATAGAATAGTTACCCAGCTTGTTAAATTGACATCCTCAGATAGGGGTATGCTCGTGTTTGATGATGGCGGGGTTTTCAAGATTGTTTCTATCTATCCGGATAAAAAGATATCAGAAGAAGAAAAAAAGCCTTACTCTGATACTATCCTTGATTTAGTAATAAAGAGCAAAAGGAGTATCATATTTGAAGATGTTGAGAGCGACAGAAAAATCTCCAAGACAGATTCTGTATTAAGACTCAGGTTAAGGAGTGTTATGGCAATACCGATGCAGCTTGGCAACAGAGTATCTGGGCTTTTATACCTTGGTTCGAGTGGGAAAAAGGGTATCTTTCTTGAAGAACACAAAAGACTGGCAGAGATATATGCAGCTTTTGCTGCCTTAATGGTAGAGAATGCAAGATTTATGAAGGGCCTGGAGCAGAGGCTTGAAAGCTTAAAGAGTGATTTTGATGCAGTCACGTATGGGCAGCTCCTTGGTCAGAGCCATAAAATGAAAAGGATTTATCAGATAATTGACAAGGTGTCTGATACCGATGTTACAGTACTTATTGAGGGAGAGACAGGTACAGGTAAGGAGTTGGTTGCAAGGGAATTACATAAAAGATCAAGGAGGAGGAATGGTCCTTTTGTTGCGGTAAATTGTGGAGCCATTCCTAACAATCTACTTGAGAGTGAACTGTTTGGTCACAAGAAAGGGGCATTTACAGGTGCATATTTTGATAATCCAGGAAGGTTTAAGATGGCAGATGGTGGTACAGTGTTCTTAGATGAGATTGCTGAACTCCCTCTTGAACTTCAGGTCAAGCTCCTTAGGGTCATTCAGGAGAGGGAGGTCCTGCCGGTTGGTGCAACTGAGCCTATAAAGGTAGATATTCGTATAATAGCAGCAACAAACAAAGATTTAGAAAAAGAGACAAAGGAAGGAAGGTTTAGAGAAGATCTTTTCTATCGACTCAATATTATAAATATCAAGATGCCATCTCTAAGAGAAAGGGGAGCGGATATATTGCTTCTGGCAAACTACTTCATTAAAAAGTACACTAAAGAACTTGTTACCGGAGAAAAAAGATTAACTCAGGGGGCAAGGAGGGCACTTTTGAATTATAGCTGGCCTGGTAATGTAAGAGAACTACAGAATCGGATCAATAAGGCAATTATACTGTCAGAAACAGATCTAATCACCCCTGAGGATTTAGGATTAGAAGATCCAGGTGAACTCAGTATGATAAAACCTCTGAAAGAGGCCAAGTCTGAATTTGCAAGAGAGTATGTAAAAGAGGTACTTGAGCTTAACAATGGAAACAGAACAAAAACTGCAAAGGACCTTGGTGTTGATGTAAGAACAATATTCCGAATCTTAAAGGAGGATAGGGATGCCTGATCAGGATATAATTGTCTTTATAAACAACAAAGTCTTCTCTTCAGAGGATGCAAAAATATCTGTGTTTGAT
>CAYSBA010000252.1:0-2805 GCA_964429075.1 uncultured bacterium | reverse complement strand
CAAAAGAAGAGAGTGGACTTTTTAAGAGTCTCATCAGAGTATTACGACCTAAGGACCTTAAGGGTACTTCATTTTTGTTTATTGATAAAAAAGAGGGTGGAAGTGAACAGATGATGTTTCTGCCAGGTAACAGGATAGTAAGGCGTATAAAGGGGAAAAAGAAGGATCAGCGTTTTATGGGAAGTGAATTTACGTTCTCAGATCTTCAAAAGAGGGATGTTGATGATTATGACTATAAAAAAGTCGGTATAAAACCCTGTTTTAAGACAGAGTGTATTATAATTGAGGCTGTCCCTGTTAAAAGATCCCGTTACGATAGATTACATCTCTGGATCGAACAAAACACTCATCATCTAAGGAGGGTAGATTATTTTAGATCTGGTAGGATAATAAAGAATCTTACAATAAAAAAATATGAGAAGATCTTCAATGAATCTGTTGCAACAGAGGCTTTAATGAGAAACCTTAGAAAGAATAGGTGGACAAGAGTAACTCTATTAAAAGATAGTGTAAAAGTACTCAACAACATACCGGAATGGGTGTTTTCCAAAAGGGGGCTTGAATCTGGATATGAGCCAAGATAATGTCTCGTAGATACCTTCCCCTATTCAGGCATCTTGCTATCTTTTTATTCTTTCTTTTTTGCTATCCTGAAGCATCGGCAGATGAGGCTAGAGTATACTTTGGTATTTATTATCTTGGATGGATCAACGATCCTTTATCCATCAAAAGTTCTATGGAGTTTGGTGTGGTAGGTGTAAAGGGAGACTTTGAAATAGGTAGATGGAAGGGTTATGCAGAGGGTCTTATCCAGTTTGATCGATCAGACAGCGATATCTATAGCCATAAAATAGACCTATGGGAGACCTATCTTACTACAAACATAGATAATTTCAGAATAGATGCAGGTAACAGGATTTATAATTGGGGTGTTTCATCATTTGGGTCGATCCTGAATTTTACAAATCCTCCAGATATGCGCATATGGGGTTTTCTAACAGAAAAGCCCGGGGCAAGATTGCCAATTCCTTCTATTGATACAGAATACTTCTGGGGGTCAGACTCAAGTCTTGAAATCCTTTTTTCACCGGTCTTTGTAAAACCACGCTTTGATTTTTTGTTGGGCAGATTTTCTTTAATGAGGTTGGTGTCATCCGGTGAAATGTTACCTCCACCTGAGCTATTTGAATTCTTTAATAGAACCAGGTGGAAAGAGCTTGAACATCTATTAAGTTCTACAGAAGATCCTGCTCTTTTTGCTCCACAGGGGGGGGTCAGGTTAAAATCGAGTATAGATGATCTGGACTTTCAATTTGGTTTCTATAATGGATATGAGTGGTTGCCCGTTTTTTCAATAGATGGGAATTATAGAGATCTAAATAGTATGATGATTAAGGCCTATCTTGAGGGACGACTTCCCTACAGTGCAAAGTATATGAGGAGAAATATTTTTTTCGCAGATGCAACATATGCTCTTGAAGATTTTAATCTGGTAATGGAGAGTTTTTTTTCCTCCAGAAGTACACTCTATTCTCAATCTTCAGAAGCTGTAAGGGTCCCGGCCCTCAGTATGGATATTTCTGTAGAATATATTGGCTATGAAGATCTTAAACTGATCTTAACAGTAGCCGGTTACTCATTTTTTGGTATAACTTCGGAAGACAGAGTTCTTTTTGTACATGATCCGGGTGGTAATAAAAGAAATGTTGACACGATGGTTTTAAGTGGTGCGGCCAGTTATGATATCAATGATGATCTGAATCTTTCTCTTGGCTCTTTTGGTGAGACATCATTTGGTAGTTATACAATTATGACAGATTTGACTTATAGATTTTCCGATAACATAAGACTTAAGGTAGGTGCCTTTATTTTTGAAGGTGATTCGAAAAGAGGTCTCTTTGGAGTCTTTAACGATTCGGATCTATTCTTTTTAAGTCTACTAATGGAAGAGTGATGAAGAGATTCTACACTGATTTTTTAATAAAGTATAAAATAATTATCATGCCACTTTTTGTGCTTTTATTCGTCATCTCCACATACTATGCTCTTATGATCAAAACAAACAATTCCTATGAGGTCTGGATACCTGAGAATGATGAAAATTTAATTAGATATAAAGAATTTAAAAGCATTTTTGGAAGTGATGAATATGTTATTGCTGTTTTTACCTTAGATGATATCTTTACCAAAAAGGGTCTTAATATCATTCAGGAACTTACCGACAGGATGGAACAGGTACCCAATATCGATAGGGTCATGTCACTTACAAACGCAGGAAGGATACTAAGTGAAGGGGAGTCAATTGAGATAGGAAGGCTGATTGAAAGTATTCCGGAAACAAAAGAGGGGTTTGATACTTTAAAAAGAGAGGCCCTATCAAATCCTCTCTACTATGATAACCTTGTGTCAAAGGATGGCAGGACAGCTGCAGTCATAGGTATAATAGTTGATCCTAAGATGAGTGCCAAAAAGAGGGCATACTTTGGTACGCTAAGGATAGTAAAAGAGCTTGCAAAAAAATGGGGGGTAAAATTTTATGTGGCAGGTTCTCCCGGTCTTGCTACCTGGCTCGATGTGTTGAGTAAGCGAGATAATATCATATTTGTGCCTCTTACAATGATTATCCTTGCGATTATACTCTTTATTACTTTTAGAGATAAATGGGGTGTATTTATACCCCTTGGTGCTGTTGTTATGTCCACATCATTTACCATGGGGTTATTTGTGGTAACAGGACATACGATGAATATGGTTGGCTCTGTTATCCCTCCACTGATACTGGTTATAGCAGTATCAGTGGAGGGA
>CAYSBA010000251.1:0-2813 GCA_964429075.1 uncultured bacterium | reverse complement strand
ACATTAAATACCTCAGTTTTGGCACACATCTCAAATAGTTCTGTATTTTCGATAGTCTTTTGATAGATCATAACAGAGAAGATAAGCGAAAGGAGTACACCAACAGCGACTATAGTAGTAATGTATTTGTATTGGAATTTTTTGTCAACAATGTACTGCCTCCTTTTGTATCTTTTTTTATCACCACTCTGTTTTTGCTGCTCCATTTTTACCCTCTCCTTGAATCAATGTAAAAGGTTTATATAGCACTTTAAATCTAATTTCAACATCTTTATCATTTTAGTAGATGACTCTCCACTCTGTTTCTACCTCTGTTTTTTGCCTTATAGAGATATCGATCTGCATCTTTTATCATATCCTGGGGAGTCTTATAATTTGAATCAGAAAGGGTGGCTATTCCAATACTAATTGTAACCGCAATCTTTTTGTTCTCAAATGTAAAATCTGTTGATTCTATCAACCTTCTGATCCTCTCTGCAAAAAAGAAGGCCTTCTCATCGTTTATCCCTCTCAAAACAAAAACAAATTCCTCTCCACCATACCTTGCGAAAAAGTCATCTCTACGTATCGTAGAAGAGATGGTCTTTGCAAGTTTTCTTAGCACAAAATCACCTGCTACATGTCCATATGTGTCGTTTATCTTTTTAAAATGATCGATGTCAAAGATTAAAAGGCTGAGTTCAATGTTGTATCTTACACAATAATTGAATTCCCTTTTGAAATGTTCGAGAAAATGTTTTTTATTATATATACCGGTAAGACCGTCCTTTGTTGCAGATTCGTATAATTCACGATGAAAACGCTCTTCAAGTGGATCCTGATAACTAAATTTGAGGATAATTGTATTGCCGAGTTGAATCTTGTCTCCATCCCTGATGACGCATTTTTTTATCTTCCTGCCCTGAACAAATGTACCGTTGGTACTATTTAGGTCCTCTATAATGATTTCATCTGTTGAATTTTTGTAGATCTTTGCATGATGTCTGGATATGCCTCTGTCTTCTAAGATTATATCACATTCAGGATTCCTACCGATCAAGAATTCTCTGTTTTCAAGCGTTAGCCTGTACATTGTGCCCGATGATTTGCCGGAAATAATAATCAGATACGGGGTCTCTTTCCCCTCTTTAGGGATCAAAATGTCATCAATATTTTTGATTATAGTCTTGTCGTCAGTTCCACTCATTATCATGCCAATATGTGTTTGAAAAATTGATACAGTATAGAAAAAGGATTGTCAAACAAAAACTCAAAAACCCTAATTCTGAATATGGAAACATTTTTGGAATTCAGGATTGTAGGCATTACTGGCTGCCATTTTGTATGATACATAGTTGCAGTGTCAACAAGCTGATTGACAGAGCAGCTAACCCTGTAAGTCTTGCTGTACTATTCTCTGTTTTCCGGTTTTATAGTAATATCTTATTGATGTCATACAAAAAAACATATACTCTACATTAGAAATTCTGCTCATCATATTCCTTCTCGCATGTTCTTCAAAAAAACAATCCAGATAGATGCGACAGATAGATGTGATCCTCTGTGCACAGCAGGCAGGGTAATCGTGGACAAAAGTGGCAGAGGGGTCTTTTTGAGAGGGGTCAATATCAGTCAATCTCCAAAACGATCTCCTTATGAGAACTGGCAACCCCTATCGGATTTTCAGAAACTGAGAGATTGGGGATTCAATGTAATCCGTCTTCTGGTCATTTGGGCGGCCATTGAACCCGAAAAGGGGAAAATTGACCTCGACTATCTGGGGAAACTCTCTCACTGGATTGAGCTCGCAGACCAGGTTGGACTCTATGTAATCTTAGATATGCATCAGGACATATTCGGTGATGGTTTTTGTGGGGATGGAGCCCCTCGCTGGGCCAGCGACGAGAGTCTTTATGCTTCCTTTGAGCCCAGATCACCCTGGTACATGAACTAACTGACAGATGAAGTAAGGGGCAGTTTCTACGACTTTTATGCAAACAAAGAGGGTGTACAGGATCACTTTGTGAATCTTTTGCCGTCCTTTCAGAGCACTTCAGAGATAGGAAGAATGTGATAGGCTACGACATCTTCTACGAACCGTTCATGGGTACAAAAGAAACAGAAGAGTTTTACAGTGATGCCATCATACCTCTTTATAGTCGGGTAATCGAAGTCCTGAGAAATAGGGGAGACAACAAACTCATCTTCTTCGAGCCATCTACTACCACACAGGTGGGGGAACCAGAATATTTCGAAGTCTTCGACACATACAACCTTGTTTATGCTCCTTACTACTATCTCTACTCGGTTCATGATGGAGGGTCTTGCAGCAAAGATCTTACACCCATAAAAGAGGCCTTCCATAGGTTCAAAGAGACGGCTGACAGACTCAATGTGCCCTTGTGGTTGGGTGAATATGGAGGGTCCTCTGAGACAGAGAATCTTAAGGAGTATCTCATCGACATCTTCAATCTTCTTTCTCGATACAATGCATCTGGGAGTGCCTACTGGAGCTATGACAGATCAAATGGGGGCTTTACCATGCTCGACAGTGAGGGTAACTCAAAGGAGATGATAAATTGGGTCTACCTGCCTTACTGTATAGTTTGTCCTAGCATCGATATTTTTCAAAGAGTGGCTTACGATGTAACAGTATTTTCAATGACCATCAAAAAATTCAATTCCGACCAGGGCACTATCTATATCCCTTCAACCATGTTGGACAAAAGCATAAAAGTGGAATCGGATGTAGTGATGGACTACACCATCGAAGGTAATTTAATAGACTTTAAGGTAGAAAACACTATAAATGCCCTAAATATCACTATAAAAAG
>CAYSBA010000250.1:0-2831 GCA_964429075.1 uncultured bacterium | reverse complement strand
TCTCTATAAGAAAGGTTACTATAAAGACATCATAGTTGAATTACAAGAGAAAAATAATAAAAAGATACTTTTTATCAGGCTCAAAGAAAAACCAAGAATAGGAAAGGTCATCATAACAGGCAACAGGGAACTGGACAAAGATGAGATAAAAAAGGTTGTAGAATCAAAAAGTGGCAATCTGTTTGATAAGGGCATGATGCTCAGAGATAGGGCAAAGATCCTGAACCTGTATGAAGAGAACGGATTTGCATTAGCAGAGGTTGATGTAGATACAAAAAAGAACAAAAACAATACCATAGATGTAATATTTAGAATAAGAGAAGGAGGTTATCCAATAGTAAAGAGGATAGAATTTGTTGGACTCAAAGATATAGATCCTGAGGAACTAAAATCGATCCTTGAGGTAAGGGAATTAGGGCCATTTAATATCTTAACAAAGAGCGGGAGATTTTCTAAGGAGGCATTAAATAGAGATGCACAGAGGCTGCTGTTATACTTTTATGATCATGGTTATATTAATGCAAAGGTAGAAGAACCTGTTGTCACCTATTCGAGGGGCAAGAAATATATCTTTATCTTTTTTAAGGTTCATCAGGGCAAAAAGTTCTACTTTGGCAGGACAACCTTTTCTGGAAAAATACTGTTCCCATTAAAAGAATTGACTGCTTTTGTTGATTACAAAACCGGTGAGGTCTTTTCGAGATCACGTCTTATTAAGGTTATGGACAGGGTTGCAAACAGATTTAAAGATATAGGATATGCATATGTCAATGTGATACCAGAAACAAGGGTTTCTGCTAAAAAAAGAAGGATTGATGTCAATCTAAGGATAGAACCCGGCACAAAGGTGCTCATCGAACGGATCGAGATAAAAGGCAACGAAAAAACGAGGGATAAGATCATCAGACGTGAGATGACTATAATGGAAGGGGACTACTATTCCCAAAAAAAGATTGAGGAGAGCAAGGCCCGTATATATGCCCTTGGATTTTTCGATAAGGTAGATGTAACAACCCGTCCAGGTACTACAGATCATCTTGTTATTCTGACAGTAACTGTTAAGGAGCGTTTTACTGGTGCCTTTCAGCTTACCTTTGGTTATCAGAGCTATGAGAAATTTATATTTCAGGCACAGTTTTATCAGGACAACCTGTTTGGAAGAGGACAGTATTTCAATCTGTCAGCGCAATTATCAAGCCTGCAACAGCTTTATTCACTCGATTTTTACGACCGCTATTTCCTTGACTCCAACTGGTCATTCGGTTTCAATCTCCACAACACCGAACGTAATCAGATCTACTTTATAAGAAAGGCAAAGGGTGGCAGTCTGAGCTGGGGCTATTTTCTCTCAAGAAGGGAAAATCTTGAGATATCTCTCACCTACTCATTTGATATCCTTGATGTACAGTCAAGCACAGGAGGTATTAGACTTAAGAGTCTATTAACAGAAGGAGACCTTGGGTCAAGCAAATTCCTGATAAGATGGGACAGAAGAAACAACCGATTTTTCCCCACAAAGGGATTTTATCAATCCTTTTCCGTTGACTGGGCTTCGAGCCTCTTTGGGAGCGACATTGAGTACATCCAGTATATATTCAATAGTAGATTATACATTCCCCTTATATGGAGACTTACATACAAGCAAAATCTACTTCTGGGATATATAAGCTCACCTTCAAAAGAGGGACTTCCTGTCTCAGAGCGTTTCTTCCTTGGAGGTCTCAGTACATTGAGGGGCTTTGATTTCTATTCTGTTGGCCCGGAAGTCAAGGTCCTTTATAATGGGAACGATCCAACATCTGCAACCTCCTTTTTCACAGTTGGCGGCAACAAAGAATTTCTACTAAACATGGAACTTGAGTTCCCACTTGTTGACAAGGCCGGTCTGTTTGGTGTAGTCTTTCTTGATATGGGCAATGTATATGCTGAAGATCAAAACTTCTTTGATAGAGATGAAAATACCGGGTTTATCCTTATGATGAACACAGGTTTTGGTATTAGATGGTTTTCACCAATGGGTCCCCTTAGATTTGAATGGGGATTCCCGCTAACAAAAAGGCCTCAGGACAAAAGTCCGGTCTTCCAGTTTGGGATCGGTACTCCCTTTTAATCTGTTTTATGGAGGAATGTATGAAAAAAATCTTACTGGCAACCCTGACGATTCTATTTGTTATTCTAAATGTAAATCCAAAAGCTGCAAGTGCTTCTGAAAAGATAGCTGTTGTAGATCTACAAAAGGCCCTTTTGTCTGTAGAAGAGGGTAAAAAGGCCAAAAAGGAACTTGAAAAGCAGTATAAAGAAAAACAGAAGCTCTTAGATGACAGGATGAAAGAGCTCGAAGATATGAGAAAAGAGCTCGATAGTCAGACCCTTCTCAGTAGAGAGGCAAAAGAGGAAAAGCAGAGAAGGCTACAAGAAAAGTTTATGCAACTACAGAATCTGTATCAAAAACTACAGCAGGAACTGCTCAATGAAGAGAAGAAAAAGACATCAAAGATAGCCAAAAAGATGGAAAAGATTGTAAATGAAATTGCAAAAAAAAGAGGATTTACTCTTGTATTGGACATGAGAGCAGGCGTTGTCTTTGTAAAAAAAGGAAGGGACATTACAGATGAATTGATAAAAATATATAATGAAAGATACAAGACAAAATAGAACTCTGTTCTCATGTAAAGAACTGGCAGAGATCTGTGGAGGAAAATTAAGGGGGAATGTAGATTTAGTTATCTCCAGAATTGCACCTATTGAAGAGGCAAAAGAGGGCGAGATAACCTTTCTTGGAAATGCCAAATATAAAAAATACTTAGAAACAACAAAGGCAAGCTGTATCC
>CAYSBA010000249.1:0-2835 GCA_964429075.1 uncultured bacterium | reverse complement strand
CGTTGCCGCAGCACTCATAAGCGGTCTACCCGGATGCTCGGGGCGGGCACCCTCTAACGCATCCCTATTTGACCTTGCTCCTGGCAGGGTTTGCCATGCCTCGCTCGTCACCGAGCAGAGCGGTGCGCTCTTACCGCACCTTTTCACCCTTACTCCGATCTAAAATCTATGCAGATCGGAGCGGTATGTTTTCTGTGGCACTTTCCACCGGTCACCCGGTCTTCGTGTTACGAAGTGCCATGCCCGCTGGAGTCCGGACTTTCCTCATCCCGCTCTTTTGAAAACGGGACGCGGTCGCCTTCCCGTGCCCTGCTGGCATCTCTTGCTAATCTATCTGCCTTACTATTCTCTTTTCGTGGTATTTCAATTATCTCCCAGCTATCAAACTGTAAAAGCAGTCTTTTTGCCCGATCTAATAGTTTCAGCAATATCCCGTTTTTAGTTTTATATAACCCTTTTATCTGTCTTGAGATAAGTTGAGAATCTGTTTTTATTCTTATTTTTTTATAACCAAATTCTTTTGCCTTTTCAAGTGCCAGTATCAGAGATAGATATTCTGCCTGATTGTTGGTCCTGTTACCGAGGAACTCAGAGAAGCAATGTTTGATTTTATTATCTTTGATAAATACTACTCCTGCCCCCGCTGGACCCGGATTGCCACGGGCTGCACCATCGATATAGATATCAATAGACTCTGCAGTACCAAGGATTAACTCCTTTAACCTTTCTCTATTAAGTCCGAACCTCTTCTGGGTAAGTTCTAATGGTTCCTTTTTAGCTATAAAGCCAAGGACCTCTTCCCGGAGATCCCTATTCTTCTCCATTATTGATAAAACCTTCCCATATAATGAGACGCTGGCAGTTTGGACAAGTCTCAATTACTTTACCACTCTGGATAATATTGGCAAGCTGGGGTCTCAGTTGAATATTACATCCTGTACAGATATTGTTAACCACAAGGGCTACACCTATACCATTTCTTGTCTTTCGTATTGCCTCATATTTATGAATGATCCGTTTGTCAAAACCGGTGATAAAATCTTCTCTTTGTTTTTTTAGCTGATCAATCTTATTGTTATATGTATTGATCTTCTCTCTATACTTATCTTCTGCCTCCTTTAACTCCTTTTCAAGCTCTGATATCTTTTCGTTTATCTCATCCATACGGGTGGTTATTTTATCAATTTCTTCCAGAATATACAGTATCTCACTTTCTAACTTGTCTTTTAGTTCCTTGGCATTGGCAATCTCACGTTGTAATGCATTGTACTCTCTTGTACTCTTTATACCTATGAGCCTATTTTCCCACTGCTTGACCTTTTTTATGTGATTTTTTAATATCAGCTCCTTTGCCTCTTTATCCTCTTCAAGGCTTTCTTTCATGGACTTCAGTTTGTCAAAAGATGCCTTCTCTTTGTCCAAATCTTCTTTGATCTTATCAAGGACATCTTCTTTTTCTTCTCTCTCGTTAAGAAGTGCAAGGATTTCTTTGTCAATCTTTTGAAGTTTCCATAAGTTTTTCATTAGATCTGTCATGATGTACCTCATTTAGAAGTTGAAAAAATAAAAAGGGCGCACCGTGCGCCCAACAGTATTTATAAAGAAATATGTTAGACTTCTCAGCTTGTAACTTGAGCCTATTTTTTCGTTTATCAATGTGAAAGGGATTTTCGTCTGTGGGCCCACCTGGATTCGAACCAGGGACCTTCCGGTTATGAGCCGGTGGCTCTGCCAACTGAGCTATGGGCCCGAACATGGCCTTATCTATACAGTTATTAATGTACTTTGTCAACTCAAATAGGCATCTGGCACAATATTTGAATAATGATTGTAAGTGTGTTATATAATAGATTTGTATGGCAGAGGCATCGGCAGAACAAAAGTCTCTCATACAGAGGCTTAACGAGATTAAGATTGGTGGTGAACCAAAGGTAAAGACTGAAGACATTGTACTCTTTACCAGACAGTTTTCTACCATGATCGATGCCGGACTACCCCTTGTTACCTGTCTTGATATCCTCGAATCCCAGACAGAAAATCCAACCATGAAAAAGGTAATAAACAGTGTCAAAAAGAGTGTAGAAGAGGGAGCCACCTTAGCAGAGGCCTTAAAAAAACACCCGAAGGTCTTTGATAATCTCTTTGTAAACCTTGTTGCAGCTGGCGAGATGGGAGGCGTTTTGGATACAATCCTGAACAGACTGGCAGAATACATTGAGAAAAACCAGAAACTGGTCAAACAGATAAAAAAGGCCTTCTCCTATCCTGTTATGGTTTTGGGTGTTGCTGGGGTCGTGCTTACCGTCCTTCTTGTATTCGTTATACCAAAATTTAAAGATATGTTCGCAGGGTTTAATCAGAAATTACCTGCCATGACTGAAGTATTAATAGGACTCAGTGACCTTGTTGTGAGTAATATAGTCTATATCCTTATTGGCATTACTGGAATTGTAATAGCAATTAAGACCTTCCTGAATTCAAAAGTAGGTAAAGAGCTGTTTGATAGGGCTATCTTAAAAATGCCCCTGTTTGGAGATATACTTATTAAGATAACAGTTGCACGCTTTACACGTACAATGGGGACAATGCTTGCCAGTGGAGTTCCACTCTTAGATTGTATAGACACAGTTAGTAAAACTATAGATAATGTGATCATAAAAAAATCACTCTTAAATGTAAAACAAAAGGTAAAAGAGGGATCAAATCTATCACAGCCTCTTATGAAGGAGGGAATATTTCCTTCTATGCCTGTTCAAATGATAGCTGTTGGTGAAGCCACAGGTGCCCTTGATACTATGTTGAACAAGGTTGCAGATTTTTATGAAGAAGAGGTAG
>CAYSBA010000248.1:0-2854 GCA_964429075.1 uncultured bacterium | reverse complement strand
TAAAATGCTAAAAGAGGTTATCAATAGTTCTGATTTAATTATTCCAGAACAGGCAATTATTATAGGTGCAAAACTAACTGGTATAAAATTGAAAGAAAGAGTCAGCGGTATAGAACTAGTAGAACATCTTATCAATAGAACAAGGTCTCCAAAGGTAAAGCTATTTTTGCTCGGTGCAAAACCTCATATTGTTGAGAAGCTATCTGTATTGATTAATGAAACATCAAAGGGTGCAGTTGTCTGTGGTTTTAATGATGGATATTTTGAGTCAGAGGATATGGTAATTGATAAGATTAACAATTCTAATGCTGATGTCTTACTTGTTGCAATGGGATCACCAAAACAGGAGTTGTGGATTTATAAAAATAAAGAAAAAATAAATGCAAAGGTTGCAATTGGTGTAGGAGGAACCTTTGATGTACTTGCTGGAGAAAAAAAGAGGGCACCCGAATGGACAAGAATAGGTCTTGAATGGCTATATAGACTTTTACAAGAGCCTGGTAGACTATGGAAACGCTATTTAATAACCAACAGCTATTTTTTATATAAAATTTTTAAATATAAGGTTTCGAGATTCAAGAGGGATTCAAAACATGAATAATAAAAAAGTGAAGATTGTTCTTGTGGCAGGGACAAGGCCAAATTTTGTAAAAGTAGCACCTCTGCTTGAGTCTTTTCAGAAGATAGATGCATTTGAGGTTCAATTAATACATACCGGCCAACATTACGACAGCAATATGTCTGATATTTTTTTTAAACAACTCAGTATAAAAGAACCAGATTTTTACCTCGGAGTAGGGAGCGGTTCTCATGCGCAGCAGACAGCCAGGATCATGATTGAGTTTGAAAAGATACTTATCCAAGAAAAACCCGATCTTGTAATTGTTGTTGGAGATGTGAATTCTACTCTCGCATGTGCAATAGTTACAAAAAAATTGCATATAATGCTTGCTCATGTTGAGGCTGGGCTTAGAAGTTTTGACATTAAGATGCCAGAAGAATTAAATAGGATTGTAACAGATAGGATATCTGATTTACTTTTTGTTACAGAAGAATCTGGTAGAAAAAACCTGTTACATGAGGGTGTAGATGAAAAAAAGATCTTTTTTGTAGGTAACGTTATGATCGACAGTTTAAAGAAGGTCATAAGCAGGCTAAGCGTCCCTGAATATTTACGTGATGTAGATTATGGACTGGTTACGATGCATCGACCAGAAAATGTAGACAACAGAGAAAGATTAAGGGAAATAATAAATGCACTAAAAGAAATATCTCAGAATCTAAAGCTTTTTTTTCCAATACATCCAAGAACCAGAAAAAATATGGAGAGGTTTGGAATTTTGGACCTACTGAAAGATGCCAATATACTATTTGGTGAGCCTATTGGATATATAGATTTTCTGGGTGCAATAAAAGGGGCAAAGGTCGTTTTTACAGATTCAGGAGGGATACAGGAAGAAACAACAGTCCTTGGAATTCCTTGTATAACTTTGAGAGAAAATACTGAAAGACCTGTAACTGTTACTCATGGTACCAACATAGTAGTTGGTACAAAAAAGCATGATATAATAGCTGCTTTTTATAGGCAGATTTCAAATCCAAAGCAAGGGACTATTCCTCCTTTATGGGATGGTAATGCAGCAGATAGAATAACCAAGATACTTACAGAATTAATCCTCTAAGTAGTGAAAGGCCAACTAATAATAAGGCGGTCCACAGGAAAAGAGATTCCGGGCTGTTACATGAACAGCCATGCATTGAACTAACAGAAGTGTTTACTGTAAAACTAACCTCCTTGGAGAGGGAAACATTTTCTGCCATGTCTGTTGCCTTCGCATAGATTGTATATGTGCCATTAACAACCTCTTTTTGACAGCTGAAGTAACCAGATTGATATGCTGAATCAGCCACACAGAAAAGGGAGCCATCAGAAAGGTATACCTCAACATCAGCCTCTTCATCTGTATGTATCGTGACAACAACTATTGAATCATTTATAGTATCCCCCTCTTTTGGTGTCCTGATCTCTACCTCTGGACCGACTGTATCTATACTCAGGGTTGTGGTGGCAACATCTGTATGATCTTCGCTGTCTCTTACAGTCAATCTTAATGTATGAATTCCATCTTCTATTAAAACCCCATTTTTTAGTATCCCATCCCAGATTATATCCCTCTCAATCGTTGACTGATTAATGTTTTCATCAAACAGACTTTGACCATCTATATCAATAGAGTATGCCAAAAGTGTGGTCCTGTCCTCTGCTTTAAACCCAATTTCTATTTTTGTTTTCTCAGGATTTACTGGCTCCTCATTGACCCTGAAATAATCAATCACAGGCGGCGAGATATCCTCTATTGTAAATCCATCGCTCTTTCTTATTGGTGATACCTTCCCATCAGAGATAGCCTTTACCTCTGCATGAAAATTTCCGCCAAATGGGAGTTTGAGATCGGTAAAATATCCAAATGGTTCTGTGAATCTTTGCCAGTCTGTGATTGCAAATCCATTCGAAGAGACAATCCTCAGCATGTAGTATTCTGCTCCCTCAACATCCTCCCATATAAAACCAACACGATCTGTTTGCTCCATTTCATCAAGATCGTAACTGACAGTTGGATTACCATCTATATCAATAGAGACATCATAAACAAAACCGGGTGGATCTAATTGAGAGGTGCCTAAAAAATGCACACTTCCATCGTTTAGTGTTATAATAATCTCAGAAAGACCATCATTATCAATATCAAACGGATAAAAGGATGTAATCTGTAACCCTAAATTATAACTCCATAAAAGATACCCGGTATCTGGCCTTATTGCATATAGCCACCCATCTTCAGAGCCTACAATG
>CAYSBA010000247.1:0-2860 GCA_964429075.1 uncultured bacterium | reverse complement strand
CTGTTAATGAGAACAAGATAGGCAAATAGAGTTGTGATTAAAATAAATAGAATTAAATAGTGTGGCTTTTTTTTTAGTAGATGAATTTGCCACTCTATAGGTAGGGTTGTAAAAGAAGATGTATCTTTCCCCATTTTCCTTTCTTCAACGCTTGGAGTATTGCATCCCTCTCCTGGCGCCATGGAGGCCATATTTCTTCCTCTCCTTCATACGAGCGTCACGTGTTAAAAGGCCCTCTTTTTTAAGAATTGGACGTAGCGTTGGGTCATACTCAAGAAGTGCACGACTTATACCAAGTCTGATAGCACCGGCCTGGCCTGAAAGGCCTCCACCACGCACATTTACCTTTATATTAAAAAGATTCTCCATTTTGGTCAGGATAAGGGGCTCCATGATTATCTTTCTGAGGATTTCTCTTGGGAAATACTCATCGATTGGGCGTTTGTTTACTCTGATAATACCCTTACCAGGTCGCATCCACACCCGTGCTGTGGATGTTTTTCTCCTGCCAAGTCCATAATAAATCTTTGTTTGTTGTGCCTGATTTTGATTTTTTGTCTCTGTCATTTTTACCTCACAAAGATATTAAAGGTCTATGGGTTCTGGTTTTTGTGCAGCATGAGGATGTTCTGGACCTCTGTAAACCTTAAGATGTTTTATTAATCTTCTGCTGAGCTTATTTTTGGGTAGCATTCCCTTGACACTGTGGTATATTAACCTTTCAGGGAAGGTCTTTTTGAGTTGAGTGAATGTTTTAACCTTAAGCCCTCCAGGGTAGCCAGAGTGAGAATAATAGAATCTTTTGTCCGGATTTGCCTTTATTTCTACATCCTTAGCATTGATTACAACAACAAAATCTCCACATGGTTGATTTGGAGTATAGGTTGGTTTATGTTTCCCTCTCAAGATATCTGCTATCTTTGTGGAAATTCTGCCCAGAGATTTGCCCTTAGCATCTACAAGATACCATTTTGACCCAACCTCTTCGGGCTTAAAGAATTTTGTAACCTTCATGTTTTATCCCTCTCTTATATCTTAAAAACAGAATCAAGATGACAAAGGCTTTATATTATTCATTAAGTTGATTGTCAAGTACGCAATCCCTTTGGGAATCCATTATGTATTTCTTGAAAAAAATCTGATATAAAAGTATGAGTTTAATTTACAAATAACAATTGGTATGTCTGGATTTATAACAAACAATCGTACAAAGGACCTCAAAAAGAGGCTATATGAGCTAATATCAAAGAGTTATGAACTAAAATTTCTTGTGGGTTTCTTTTATTTTTCCGGTATCAGGGAGCTCTATGATGCACTCAGAGAAAACAACGATTTTGTATTAAAAATCCTTGTGGGCCTTGATGTTGATAGGACAATAAATGGCATTGTGGAGGTTGCAAAGGATAACAAGTATCAATCGGATGAAGAAAAGATATACGATTTCTTCAGCTCAATCAGAAAATCAATAAACACAGAAGAATTCGACAACAGGGAGTTTTATGAACAGGTCAATTATTTTTTAGATCTTATCAGAAATGACAGATTAATAATAAGAAAAACACTAAGGCCTAACCATGCAAAGCTATATCTCTTTAAGTTAAACAAAGATCAGATAGCAAGAGATAGGCTATTTATCACTGGAAGTAGTAATCTAACAAGAGCTGGTCTTGGTTCTCAGGGGGAGTTCAATGTAGAGATCAGCGACTATGGCTTTGATGATGCAGAAAAGTATTTTGACGCACTGTGGAACGACAGCAATTCAATATCTATAACCGAAGATGAACAGATAAAAGAGAAACTCCTTGATGTAATAGAAAAAGAGACGCTGGTAAAAAAGATTACGCCATTTGAGGCTTATGCACTTGTTTTAAAAACATACCTTGATACATTCAGAGGAAAAGAGATAAGTACAAGACTAATAGATGTGTTAAGAGAAAATGGCTATAGAGAATATAGATATCAGATTGATGCTGTAAAGCAGGCTCTATCTATTCTAAAAGAGAATGATGGAGTTATTATTGCTGATGTAGTAGGTCTTGGAAAAACTGTTATTGCATGTTCGGTTGCCTTTGAACTCAAAAAACGAGGGATTGTTATTGCACCTCCTGGACTCATTGGAACAAGGACCTCTAAGGAGGGATGGAAAAAATATCTCGAAGATTTTCATCTGTCTGCCCTTGGGTGGGATGCCTTCTCTCTTGGTAATCTTGAAGAGATTTTAGAATTCGTAAGGCGTGCAAAGGATATAGAGGTTGTCATTTTAGATGAAGCACATCGTTTTAGAAACCAGGATACCAAGGCCTATGAACTCTTAAAAAACATCTTAAGAGGAAAAAAAGTCATTTTGCTGACTGCAACACCATTCAATAACAGGCCCTCTGATATATTTTCGCTTCTCAAGCTCTTTATAACTCCAAAAAAGTCCACAATTACACTGGATGATAACTTAGAAATAAGATTTCAGGTGTACAAAAAAACCTTTTACAAACTTTCATATATAAAGAAATATCACAGCTCAACAGATTTTAGAAAAAAACAGAGGGCTCTTGCTTATTACAGAGAGCTTTTCGGAGAGGGTGTGGTTGATTTAAGAAAAGTAAAGGAGCGCTCTTTTTATCTAGCTGCGCAGATTAAATCCATTATCGAACCTGTAACAATAAGACGAAACAGACTGGATCTCAAGGAAAATCCTCTGTATAAGAATGAGCTTTCAGAACTTTCAAGAGTTGAAGACCCTGTTGAATGGTTCTTTGAACTTGATGAAGAGCAGTCTGATTTTTATGATAGAGTGCTTGAAAAATACTTTGCTCTACCCGAAGAGGGAGGAGAGTTCAAAGGCGCAATATACAGACCCTACGCA
>CAYSBA010000246.1:0-2864 GCA_964429075.1 uncultured bacterium | reverse complement strand
CCGGTGCTTATGAAATACAAAAAAGGTGATGATTTCAAAAGACTTCTGGGGTATATAAGACTATCTCTATCTAAATATGAACCAACTGCAGGCATTCTATATATGTACGCAAAGTTGCTAAGTCAGTCGGGTAATATCCAGGAGGCTGTATCCAAACTCGTTGATGCAATAGATATCAACCCATTTGATCCAAGGATATATCAGCTTCTGGTCAAACTAGGGAGGGTTGAATTTGAGAAGTATCTGAACATCCTTAAGGGTGATTAACCCTTACTCCTCAACTATATCGATGTCGTCGAGGATAAAATCGTCATCGAGATTTCCATCCTGCATCCCGATCTCTATTTCAATATCCTGGTCCTTCAGTACATCGTCTCTTTTTTTCAGTTCCCTGCCGGACTCTAAGGCTGATAGGGCCTCTTTGAGTCGTGGATTTTCGGGATCATCTTTTAGAGCCCTCTCTATAAAGTCTCTTAATTCTTCTTTTGGCAGGATGTTAGCAGCCTGGAATATCTTATCTGTTGCATTGATAAAATCCTTAAGATCTAGATATAACTCGATAAGCAATTTAAATATTTCAGGGTCATCAGGATAGGATTTGAGTAATTCCTCCAGAAGGTTACATGCCTTTTCTTTGAGATTAAGTTTTATGTAGGATTGCGCCTCAAACAGCATCTGTTCTTTACGCTGTGCTTTTGGCTTTTTTGTTGATGAACCTGCAGCCTGGAGTGTTATAGTTCTCTTTTTCATATTTGAATCCCGGGCCTCTTGCTTTTTAAGGTCACTCTCAGGTAGTTTTGCAGCATCTTCGCCTTTTATCTTCTCCATGATTTTTGCCGCCTCAGGATCATCAGGAAGGATCTGGAGTAATTTTTTGTAGATCTCCTGTGTCTTATCTATTCTATTTTGTTGTTTGAATATCCTTGCAAGTTCTTTGTATATGGATGCAACCTTGGTAACCTGACCGAGCTGGTAGAATGCCTCTGCAAGCAGTGACAGGATATCGATATCCTCGGGGTTTTTCTGATAACCTGTCTGTAGTTTGACAATTGCCTGTTTTGGATAACCCATTTTGAGGAGTGTCCTTGCTGCATTTTTTATGTGATTCAGGTTGTCTGGTTCGATCCTTACAAGTCTATCTACAATGAGGAGATATTCATCAATCTTACCCTTTTCTACAAGAAACTTTGCAATCCTTGAATAGAGATGTTTTGCCCTTTCAATATCATTTTCAAGGACATAGATGTCCGCTAATCGTATGTTTACAGAAATGTTGTTTGGAGATATCTGCAGCATCTTCTGGATAGTCTCTTTTGCCCTCTTGTAGTCTTTACGTCTTATGTAATCGTTAATTATATTGTTGTACTGTTTAAGTGCCTCCCCAATAAGACCCATCTCTGTATACAGCGTGGCAAGTTTTTTGGTCACATCTATATTAGATGGATCTAACTTTATGATCTGCTTATATATTGCTACAACTTTTGGGAAAAAACCCTCCTGTTGGAACTTCTTTGCCACCTTAAGATAGTATTCTGTTGCCTTTTCTGTGTTTTTGGCTATCATATAGGTCTCTGCAATCTTCATGAGTATTCTGGTGTTGTTTGGATCCTCTTTTTCTATCTTCTGGTATTCTTTTATTGCCTTTTCATACTGCCTTTTTTGCAGATATTTTGTGGCTGCAGCAAGGCATTTATTTTTGTCTATAGCCAATCTGATCCCCTTTCAACAATAACACATAACATTATCAACCTATTAAAATTGTGTCAAGTTTTGCCTTGCCGCTGTATTTATTCTTTATTCTGCGGCATAATCTTTTTCATCACTTCATCAGACCATTCAACACCTTCTGCAATAAGACGTCTGAGTTTTATAAAGTCAACCTCTCTGTTGTCTTTGGAACCAGATTCAAAGGCCCTAAAACCCGCTTTTGCTTCATTAAGCATATTTAGAGCAAGCCACGCCCTGCTTGATTCTCTGTTTAGATTCCAGTGCAATAGCTTTTTCTTCCTCACCTCTTCAATAGTCTTTGTAAGACAGTCTGGCATGGTGTAAAGTAGCTTTGTAACCAGCCTGTTTACACTCTGATCAAGCAGAGAAAGGTCTATCTCACCGGACTTTATAAGCTCTCTACCCCGTTTATATTCCTCGCCGGATTTGAACTCTCCATAGACAATCTTGCCTGTTTGTGGATCAACCCAGCGATCAGTAATTACAGTTGGATTTGGTACAAATCTGCCATCTATCTTGAGTGCAGGGACCACCTCTGAAATAAGCCCGAGTCTAAATGCCTTATATGCACTCCAGTGTTCACACAGGGTGGCGGACTGCATTGCCCATTCTATCCCTATGAATAGATCTAAAAAATCGGTAGAACCGCCAACAGGGGCTGAACCATGTTTGGGACCTGCCTGACCAAAAAGTGCAAGATCCTGTGCTATAGAAAAGTCGCAGGCCATGCCTATCTCCTGACCACCTGCGATTCTGTGTCCGTTAACTCTACAGATGACAGGTTTGTCACACTGCAGGATAGAGGTTACCATATCATTAAAAAGTCGCATATATTGACGATACTCCTGAGGCCTGCCTGCATAGTATTCTGCATATTCTTTTGTATTGCCACCTGTACAGAAACTACGTGAGCCAACGCCGGTAAAAACAACAGCAACACACGCACGGTCATTAGATGCCTCCCTAAAGGCAAGTATAACCTCTTTAACCATCTCTGTAGTGTAAGAATTTAATTGATTCGGGTTGTTTAATATGATCCATACCGTATGAAGGCCTTCAACAGGGTTTTGATCTTTATCATAAACGGGTCTTTTTTCGTACAGGATTCCATTGAACTCCTTTTCGCATAGATCATG
>CAYSBA010000245.1:0-2873 GCA_964429075.1 uncultured bacterium | reverse complement strand
TCTGAAAGCTTTATTGTAAATTTAAGTTTTACACTCTTGTATTCATCAATTGAATTAACGATCTTCAACATATTCAGAAAATGTATGCTAATAGGATTTAACTTAGTTAAAAAAACGCTCTTTTTTTTGTTTTTAACCTTTGATTGTGTTTTTTTCTTGTTTATTATAACAGCCTTTGGTTTCTCAAATCTAACAAGGTCTCCGACCTGTGGTTCAAAACTGCTCTTTTTAGATATCTCAGCTGTACACATCTTGTCAGACACACTAACCACAACCCCCTCACCGTATAGAACCACATCCTCCAAAACCTCACCTGTTATCGGGTGCTTGCTTTTTATTTTTCTGTATAGCTTGATGACATAACCGGTCTTTATGCCATCCTTTTTGCCTGCATCTACTACCAGTGCATTATCCTTTTTATCTATTACATAATGTTCAGTATCTTTACTGTAAATCTTCTGTTGAAAGAGAAACGTCAAAAGATAAAAAAACATAAAAATTAATTTAAACCTTTTCCCCATCATATGTCCTACAATAAATTAAACAATATAAATTAAGTAAAACAAAATCACAGAGATTACTTTGTAACAAACTCGTCACGTCTATTTTTGGCCCAGGCCTCTTCGTTGTGACCCGGATCGAGAGGCCTTTCTTCTCCATATGAGACAGTGTCGATCCTGTCGGAGGAGATGCCTAAATTTATCAGATACTGCTTTGCAGCATTTGCCCTCTTTTCACCAAGTGATAGGTTGTACTCAATACTTCCCCTCTCATCACAATGGCCTTCTATTGTAATCTTAAGATCTGGCTTCTGTTTCATACACTCTGCAACCTGTTCGAGTATGGGTTTTGCATCCTCCCTTATGCTGTAATCATCAAAATCAAAATGGATCCTTTCGGGTATCTGACATTCTACCTTCTTTTCTACACACTTATTGTTTTCACAGACCTTACCCTCTTCGCAATCGATATCGGATGTACATTCAACAGCCGGCACACAGCGATTGTTCTGGCATTTCATATTTGGGCCACATTCTGCATCCTGAGTACACTCTGGTTTACACTTCCCATCTTTGCATACAAGTCCCTCAGCACAATCGGTATTTGTGTAACACTCAGGTTTTTTGACACAGCGGTTCTGCTTGCATTCATATCCCTTTTCGCAGTTGCTATCGTCTCTGCACTGTTGGCACTGACCCATTACACACACTTCGTTATGATCTTTGCAGTGCTCATCGGTCTTACAGTTTGGATAGTCTGGCTTACATCCAGTGCCTACCAGGACCAAGAAAACACTGCATATTGCATAAAAATAAAGCACTGCAAATAGACCATCTCTTTTCATTTCTCCCTCCTTTGGGTTAATTTAAAATCATCTTTTAACTAAAACCAAATTCTTGTCAAGTCACATCAACTCTCCTTTTCAATCTATCAGGCCCCTGCTTAAAACAAAGGTTACAGCCTCTGTTCGATTTGTTACATTGAGCTTTCGATAGATATTTTCAAGATGTGACTTTATTGTGTGGATACTTAAACCAAGGACCTCTGCAAGCTCGCTGTTGGGTAGTCCCTTTGCAAGAAGGGTTAAAATCTCCTTCTCCCTCGGTGTAAGGTTTATGTCTTCGTCAGACTCCGACTTTTCTCTCTTTTTGAACTCCTTTTTGAAAACATTCAATATGGTCCTTGCAAGCCTCGGTTGAATAACCATGCCACCGTTATGAATATCCTTTATAGCATAGACGAGTTTTTCAGTCTCAATACCCTTTAATACATATCCACTCGCACCTGCCATTAATGCATCAAGGACCTTTTCTTCTTCATTAAAGACAGTGTATATTAAGATCTCAACCCCCGGAGCACTTTCTTTTATTAACCTGGATACCTCTATCCCACTTATATCAGGAAGGCCAAGATCTACAAGGGCTACATCCGGCCTTTTCTCAACTACCTTCTTTACCCCCTCTTTACCTGTTGTTGCAGTATCAACAACCTTAATCTCTTTATATCTATTGAATGCTTTTATCTGATTCTTCAGAACTCGAACCTGATCCTCTATAAAAATCAGGCTGATTGTATCGTCTATTTCACCCTTTTTTACCATAACATGATCTAACTATTAGCTATGTTAACATATTATGCCTTTTTTTTCTACATTGCCCTTGCCAAGGTAAAAAGATATAACCTTTGCGGTCCAAGCTCTCTTATTAAACAGGCTGCCTCATTCGACGTTGCTCCTGTAGTATAGATGTCATCCACAATCAGGATGTTTTTTGCAGCAATTTTCCCCTCTTTTCTCAGGCAAAACACACCCCTTACAACCTCTCTCCTCTGCTCAGGCCTCAGCATCCATAGCGGTTTTGTTCTCCTTTTTCTATATATCAGTTGCCTGCACGGTATCCCTGAAATTGAGGATATATACCTTGCAATTACTTCTGATTGATCAAATCCCCTCTTTAAAAATCTTGTCCAGTGGATTGGTATCCATGTTATCAGATCTGGAGCAGGGACAAATGTATTCAAAATATCTATAATCTCAGTTCGATACGATCTTAGCAATACATAAAAGGCCAGAGAGTCTTTGAATTTTGAATATATCAACATCTTTTTTACAGGACCTTCATAGACAAAAAGAGACCTTATTTTATCTATCTTTCTATTGCGTTCAGAGGTTTTCCTGCACTCTGCACAAATTGCAAGATCTGTAACATCACCATCAAAGGGCCTTCCGCATATGCTGCAGACGGGATCCTTTATTAACTCAATAAATTCAGAACATACACTGCATAAGAATGATCCATCCTGCTCTCCATTACAGAACAAACATCTATTTCCGAGAAAAAGTCTCTTAAGGCCAGAAAAGACCTTGGGTATAT
>CAYSBA010000244.1:0-2888 GCA_964429075.1 uncultured bacterium | reverse complement strand
ATTCTAATATTTATTACAACAGGTTGTTCAAAAGGCAAAGATGCAATTGTTAGCAATAATAAGGGTAACAATCGTGGAAACCCAAACGATTTTGACGTCCCTGATTACTCCAGTTATTCAGGAGATGTTTGTTTTATTTCATCAGACTGCCCCTACGGTACATACTGTAAACTCGGTACATGTGTGGCCGATTGTAACAATGATGCAGATTGTGAGACTGGTAAATACTGTTCAAAAAGGGGAAGGTGTATCTTAGAGGGTCATAATGATGTGGACCCAATAAATAAAGGAGCTTATGAAGGTGATATTGTTGTAACCCCGGAGAATTTAGAATTAAATGATTCCAATGATACCACAAGTGTTGAGCTGAGTTGTATTGACAGGACAGACAACTCTTCGTGCGAAAGATCTGTTTCTTTTAGGGTTGAGACAGGCAATGGCATTTCTGTAACACCTATAAATGGGATTATTGAACCAGATGCTGCGGTAAGGCTTGTAATAGAATTACAGGATGGTGTGGACCTAACACAGGAGCTTGTGGATAGTGGGAGTTATGTAAGGATCTACACAGATCTTGGTGACATTACCATTCCTATCACACTTAGAAAGACCTTGTACGGTACCTACAGCGGTAAGATACTTTTTAGCAATCTGAGTAGCTACAGTTTTCCTCTTAAAGCAACTCTTGATTTAGATGACCAGGGTATCTACAGGCTCATAATAAACAAAGACAATCTCTTTTTTAAAGATGGTCTAATACTTGATGGACAAAAGGATGAAATAAGTGGGATAATTCACTTTACACAGGCAGGACCTTCTGGAAGTTTTGAATACCTTAATTCTGGATACAGCACACTCTACACAGTAACAATGGATTTAAAAGACAAAAGTGGCACACTAAATGGAACAATAGATATTAATTATGTTGGGCCAGCAGGGTATACTTTTGATATCCTTGGTGATGTGACCTTCTCATTTATATCTGACCAGATAATAGATTTTGGGGTAACTCAGTTTCCAGAACCTGATGGGGCAATCTATACATATCTTTTTGACAAAAATGCCCCAGATCCTATTTGTTCTCAGCTTGCAATAGATAGTGGTGCCTATCCCTGCCTGAACAGTTTTGAATATGTAAGTAATTGGGACGCATCTGAATGTGCGGCCCATATATTGTTAAATAGCGATCTCAACAAAATTGGATTAATCCATTATTCGAACACAGCTATGATAGACTATGAGTCTTTGAGCGATAGTTGTAGATACGACCTTGAAAATCCAAATAGTTCAAATGGTAATACATGCGTCTCCATCGTTGCATTAGATTGTGCTGAATGGTTTGCAGAAGGTGGTTTGATGAATATTGATATGTCTTCAAGAAATCCTTTTGAGCTTTATATAAGATCAAAGATGTCACGACTCAAGGCAACAATGCTTGTGACCCAGCAGGATCTTCTTGAAATCCGGCGTCAATTAGTAAGTATAGGCCATTTTGATTATGATGCAGAAAAGAGTGTATTGGACCAGAACATACCAAAGATAGAGGAAGCACTTGCTGAGATGTTATCACCAAAGACCCTATTTCTTATATCCTGGTGGGGCTCTATATATGAAGATTTTGTATATCACTTTTTTGATACAGCAATGAAATTATCTCAATTTTACAGACGCGATCTTGAAATAGGGGTACGACAGAATAGGGGCCAGATGGATGATGAGATGTATAATAAGTATGCATCACTTATACAGCAGATCCTTTTTATTGGTGCATTTTTTGAGGATATTGAAGACTCAAGATATATTTCATCTGATGTTTATAGCTTTCTCGATGAGATACTTCATGATGCTGAGTATCTTAAAAAGCTACATGATGGCGATATAAGTCCGGTGGAGAGTGAGATTCACTATCTACCACTCGGTCAGAATAAAAAAAGTCCTGTAGAATACCATGGTGAGGTTGCACAGAATCAGATTGCAGTTCTAAATCAGGCATTTTCTGATGCAGTAAATGCTGACAGAAGTTATGAACAGTATCAGAGTGAGATGATTTCACAACTTAATGATATCAATAATACCTATCTATCTGAGTTAACTGAACTCTGTGGAGAGTTTTTGGTCTCCCATATTGATGATGATCAATTTTGCATTGATCCTGAAGATTGTATTGATATTGTCCCAGAATTATGCGGTCTTGAATATGATAGTGAAAGCAATAGATTGATACCCTACAGTTCTGGCAGGGTTGGTGAGATTTACAGTGAATTAAAAGCAACAGAGGTTCAGGTAAGGGAGGCAGAGGCAAAGATAGAAGAGCAGTACGAACTAATAAAGATAGAGCAAGAGAGGATAAAGAGAATTGTAGAAAATTATCAAGACATGATTGAATTTACAATTGAGACTGGTGAGAAGTTATCAGCTATTGAAATTGCAGAGGCAGAATTAAGGAAAAAGAGAGGTATATTATCATCACTCAGTAAGTTTCTGGATTCCTTCCAGATAAGTTCATCAGGCGTCTCAGGATCTATGTTTGCGCAAGAGGTCTTTGTACTTGATTTTTATAATGACACCTTTGAAAAGGATATAGGTGAGTATGAGGCAGAAAAACAGAGGTTACAGGCACTGCAACAAGCCAAGATGTTGGAAATGCAGATGAATAATGAGGTGATAAATAGCCGGGCAAGGATCAAGGAACTACTAGTTGGGATGACATCACTTGGGCTTGAAGTAACAGAGAGGACCATAAATCTTTTAGCAAGGATCAAGGAGCTTAAGCTTATTTTTTCAAAGGCAAAATTTATATATAACCAGTATAAGAACACAAAATCTATAATAGAAGATCCGAGTTATTATCTTAATGATCCTTCCTTCAGGATACTCAGAGATAAAGA
>CAYSBA010000243.1:1387-2916 GCA_964429075.1 uncultured bacterium | reverse complement strand
CCCTACTGGTAACCCTGCTTCTTGGTATAATTATATATCTCACTTCTATTATCAATTCAAGGACTTATTTTATTGTCTATGGGGATGATTCTGTAAAAATAGAAGAAGGAATAATGTTTCCAGTGGGTAGGAGACCCTTCACACCAGAAGATCCAAATATAACACTTACCTATGCACCCATTAAGATTCCATCAGGTTTTGTTCCCAAAAAGAGTGTTATAAGATGTGGCGATCTGCTCAACCTTAATAACAGGCTTTTTGATACCCTGATAGAATTTGTTGATTTTTATATCAAACAGGACAACGATAAGGGTTTTAAGAAGGCACTTCAGCTTGCTGATAGAGCAGCGCTAATACCCGGTGTTGATAAGGAAAGGAAGTCAAGACTTGATGAATTGTATACCCGTCTGGCCGAGGAAAAGGTAGAATTTGTATTTAAGAGTATTAAAGCTCAGCTTGAGTCGCTGAAGAATTTTTTAAAATATATAGATGACCCTGATAAAAAGAGGGATTACTCCTTTAAGCTTGAAGCGCTACTCAGTAACCTTAGTTCAGAGCAGGTTGAAGAAGGAAAAGCTCAGGGAAAAGGGGGGACAGAAGAGATTGGAGATGATGAGGATCAAAACGATTCTGATTTAAATAAGTAATATAAATAACCTGGTGCATGATTTGAATATTCTATTGGCAATCTTTGCAATTGGCTTTTTGATTTTTGTTCATGAACTGGGGCACTTTCTGGCAGCAAGACTGTTCGGAATGACAATAGAGGCATTTTCGATCGGTTTTGGTCCTATAATATTTTCTAAACGACTCGGTGATACCGAATATAGAATCTCACTCTTTCCAATAGGTGGTTATGTCAAGGTATTGGGAGGTGATTTCAACAAGATTGATATAGATGGTAAGAGACCTTTTGTCGCATTTAGCCCTTTAAAGAGGATTATTTTTCTGCTTTCAGGTCCTGTTTTAAACTATGTTACATGTTTTTTGCTTTTAACCATCGGGTATCTGGTTGGATACAGGATATACAATTTTGATAGCACAAAAATTGGCAGGGTATATAGTGGTTATCCTGCTGAGGTGGCAGGGCTCAGACCTGGCGACAGGATCGTATCAATAGATAAAAAAGAGATGAAAGACTGGAACGAACTTGCAGAATATATACATAAGAGCAGAGGTAAAGAGCTTACTTTTTTGATCGAGAGAAATAATAAAAGGCTGACAATAAAGGTAAGACCTAAGTACAACAAAGAGCTTGATTCATATATAACTGGGATCGAGGCATCAACAACTATTTATCGTAAAGATCCCATAAAGGCTGCATGGCTTGGTATAACAAGGACCTTTTTATTCAATTTGGAGGTTATAAAAAGCCTTTATGAACTTTTTGGTGGGGAACAAAAGTTAGAACTGATGGGGCCGGTCGGTATTATAAAGACAGCAAGTGATCAGGTTAAATTCGCATCATCAAGTCTATTTATATTTTTTGCTATAATATTATCAACTATGGCTAAGATAATTACAGTTGT
>CAYSBA010000243.1:0-1377 GCA_964429075.1 uncultured bacterium | reverse complement strand
TATCTTGGTTTTTTTAATCTTTTACCCTATCCAGGTCTTGATGGAGGAAGAGTGTTTTTTGTAATTCTTGAGGTGTTAAGAGGTAAGCCTATCAACAGAAGGCTGGAATCGATGATTCATTTTATAGGGCTTGTAAGTCTTTTTGCTTTTCTTATATATGTAACATTGAACGATATAGTAAAATGGATATAAAAAAGAAATACAAAAAGGTATTGGTGGCCAACAGGGGTGATGTTGCAATCAGGGTCTTTCGTTCTTGCACCGAGCTTGGTATAAGGACAGTGGCAATCTTTACAGAGAAGGACAGGATAGCACTTCACAGGTATAAGGCAGATGAGGCCTATCTTGTTAGAGACAAAGAAGATGGTACAGATGGATATTTAAATTATAAATATATTGTTGATCTTGCAATAGAAAAGGGTGTGGATGCAATCCATCCAGGTTATGGATTTTTATCTGAAAGTTCTGAGTTTGCCAGGGAATGCATAACAAGAGGTGTGGACTTTATTGGTCCTATGCCAAAGGTCCTGGATCTACTGGGGGATAAGGTAAAATCAAAAGAGCTTGCAAAACAGATAAAAGTTCCTGTTATAGAATCAAAAAGGATTGATGATGACAACAAAGAGCAGGTATTAGAGTTTGTTAAAAGAGTAGGTCTTCCCGTGGTCATAAAGGCACGTTATGGTGGAGGGGGCAGAGGGATGAGGGTTGTAGAGGATTTAAAAGAATTTGACACATTACTGAAGGAGGCCGCAAGAGAGGTAGGAGGTGGATTTGCAAAAAAAGATCTATTTGTAGAAAAATTTATAAAAGATCCAAAACATATTGAGGTTCAGATTCTTGCAGATAAATATGGGAATATAGTCCATCTTTTTGAAAGAGACTGTTCTATTCAAAGGCGTTTTCAGAAGATGGTTGAATATGCTCCTGCAATTGGTATTTCAAGATCAATTAAAAATGCGATTTATGATTATGCAAAAAGGATTGTCAGAAAGGCCGGTCTTACAGGTGCCTGCACTGTAGAGTTTTTGATAGACAAAACTGGTGAAATCTATTTTCTTGAAGTAAACCCGAGGCTACAGGTAGAGCATACTGTTACAGAGAATATTACAGGAATAGACATCGTAATGGCACAGATATTGATTGCTCAGGGATACAGTTTAAAAGATCCACCTATATCAATAAAAAATCAACGTTATGTAAAAAAACATGGCTATTCTATACAGTGTAGGGTAACTGCTGAAGACCCATCGCAGGGTTTTTTACCTCAGACAGGAAGACTGCTTGCATACAGACCTCCCGATGGATTTGGAATAAGGCTCGATACAGGGAATGTAATGCAGGGGACAATAGTGACCTCCGAATATGATTCTCTAC
>CAYSBA010000242.1:0-2917 GCA_964429075.1 uncultured bacterium | reverse complement strand
GTGTAGTGAACTTATCAGAGGAGCCAGCGATGAAAAAGATGATTAAAGGCACTTTAAAAGCAAGGATAAATGGACTGATTTTAGTCTTTATCCTTCTATTTTTTGTAGGGTGCTCAAAATACACGATAGAAATAATAAATAATGCAAAGGATCATGCCTCATCAGGGTCTGACCAGGCCTCCTTTGGGATCGTCCCGGGTACTTTTATTAAGGTAGACTCACAAACAAATGGTGACCCAGATAAAGATGATGGTACATCTACCAATGATTCAAATACAACACCAAACGCTCAAAATCAAGATAACACCAACAACCGGAACGCATCCCAGAGTCCCTTTGATGACTTTGACAATCCAACAGATCAACAAAGTTGTGTGGAGCCAATAGCAGATACTGGTTCTGGTTCAGGTACATTAGTAGTGAAAGCCACTGTTGATATAAGGCTTGATCATCAGGCAGGGGTTTACTTCAAAGTGGAGGTTAGCGATGCAAATGGAGCCCCTGTCAGTGGCGCATCTGTTATAATTACAGACACAGAAAGGGCCTATGTCCTTCTTGAAACTGCACCAGGTGTGTATACTGCAAGTTCTGATCAATCATCGCCCTCCTATAGGCTCTTTGTAAAAAGAGGAACAGATTTCATTGGTGGTGCAAGACTTGATACACCATCAATACATAATATGTCAGATCCTCAGGAAGATGGCTACTATGAAGTGTACAACCCTGTACCGGTTAGCTGGAGTATGCAAAAGCCTGCAATGGCAATTGAGATATATGCAAATGATTACAGGATTACCAGACAGCAGGATACAGGCAGTTTTAATATCCCTTCAACAATACTTCAGGAACTATATGCGGATTCTCCTGATCAGATGATTACACTATATAGAGAAAATTGGACCGGTCTGAACGGAGGTCTTGCGGGCTCCATCTTCAGGGTGAGAGTAGTATCTCAGAGGTTAATACATTTGATGATGGTGGGAATTGGACTTGGAATGGGTGGTTAAGGATCTCCCCCTCCCGCCAAGGTCGCTGGCCCAAAGGGGTCTCGATAGAGGCCCCTTTTGTATTATTAAATCATAGCTTACACAAAGAGATTATTGGACAAAAGATCAATGCTGTGATAATTGCTATTGAACAATAATTGAAAATGGAGGCGGAAATGTGGAAGAGAAGGTATGCATACTTATTAGTAATTTTTATAGCAATTGTTGCCATAGGTGCAGGGCCACACAATGGAACAGTGACTGAGACAAAGGATTTTAAGATAGAGGTGATGGCCACAAAGGATACTCTGTTTTTATTTTTGTTTAACAAACGGATGAAACCACTATCTTTGAAGGGTGTGGAAGGCAGTGTAAAGATTGAGGATGGCAAGGAAATACCCTTTAAGTATATAAAGCAGAAAAAGGGAAAATCACCAGACTATCTTGAAGCAAAATATGACTTTTCTAATACAATCGGGGAGAGTGTTAAGGTTACCATATCGTTAAAAAACCTCAAAGGTCGTCATGAGAAGGAAGTAATTTACGAAGAGTATGTAACCCCTCATTAATCACTATCTTTGGCAAAAAGAACAAAAAAAGAATCAGGTATAACTGTTGCCATAACCGGCGCACGCTGTTCGCCTGCTTTGGCTGTAATCGACCTTTTAAACAAAGAAAAAAAGATAGATAAGATTGTTGTTATTGATTTAGAACCACCTGGTATTGCGTATGACAGGGTCTGTTTCCACAGGGTAGATCTTACAGCACCCTATGCAAAACAGGAGTTATCAAGGATTTTTCAAGAGGAAGGGGTTGATATTCTATTGCACATGTCACTACTGAATAAACCCTCACACGATTCTGAATGGGCCCATGAGTTTGAATCCATAGGCACAATGTATCTAATTGAGGCATCAATTGAGGCCGGTATTAGAAAGATCATACTTAAAAGTACTACAATGGTATATGGGGCATATCCGGACAACCCTGCTTTTTTGACTGAGAGTCATCCTGCTCGTGGTGCAGAGAGTAGATGGGTTAAGGACAAATTGAACGCAGAAAATCAGCTTCTGGAATTTGCAGAAAAGGATAAAAGTAGGATTGTAACAATATTGAGGCTTGCGCCGGTTCTTGATATGGAGCTTGACAACTTTTTTATAAGATATCTGATGCGTCCATTTGTCCCAACCATACTTGGATACGATCCACTTGTACAATTTATACTTGAAGAGGACGCAGCATCCTTTTTTGTAAAGGCTGTAGCTGAGGATCATTCTGGTATTTACAATATAGCTGCTGAGGGTGTTGTTCCCCTATCAAAGGCAATAAAGGCAACAGGAAGCAAAAATTTACCGATGTTATATAAAGCAGCAAAGGGTGTTTTTGGATTTTTATGGATTTCTGAGTTGCTTGATGTCCCTCCTGTTTTTATAGACTATCTTAGATATACATGGGCAGTTGATGCTAACAAGGCCTTTTGTGATTTTGGTATAAAACCCTCATTCAATTCTCTTGATTCACTGTTGAGATTTCTGGCGAGAAAGAGGGGAAATATTAACAGTACTGTGGGTCATTGATAATGAATAATAAAAAAGGGTTTAAGAAGTTAGAGGGTAGTGTGCTTGGCAGAGACCCCTTTGAAAATCTTGGTTTATCAAAGTCAAACAAGAAAATTTCTAATGAAAAAACTGAAATCTTAAAAGAACCACCTATTTTGGACAGGATTATCGATCTTACAAAAAAGTTGATTGATTTTTTAAAGCAGATTGATCCTGAAGAGTTGACGACTGTAGAATTCAGGAGGCTGCAGGAGATATTTGAATCGTTGAAAGAGGAAATCCAGAGAGTTATCTCTCCAGTCTTTCAAGAAGAACAGAAGAAAAAAAAGATAGAGTTGTCCGGTATGTTCTCTGTCCTGAACAATGCAATAA
>CAYSBA010000241.1:0-2934 GCA_964429075.1 uncultured bacterium | reverse complement strand
TTACAACGATGAAAAAACTATACGACCAGGTAAACAGTTTTCAAAAAGAGTTAAAAAATCAGGATCCACAGATTAGTCAGAAAGATGCTGATGAATTCGTTGCAAACCTTGCCACACTCAGCCTTTTTGCACCCTTGCCCCTTCCAGAGTTCTGGATTAGATACAGCCCCTTTGATCGATTTGATTTTGCTCTTAGATATGGATCAACGAGTTTGAAGCTTGATGGTCGTTTTCAGTTGTTCCGTGATTTTATGGGTATGAGTATGGCAGTAGGTGCAGGTTACAACTATTTTATAACCTCTTCAGTTGATGCACTCTCTGATGCCATAGATTTTATTGGATTCAAGAGAGGTGATTTTGAATTGAATTCTGCAATAAGCCTGAATCTTTTTGACATACTGGTGCCCTATCTTGTTGTTCGATATTTTTACATGAACTATGGTATTGATAATCTTAAGATATTAAATGAGGAACTAAAAAAATATGACCTGGAGGGTCAGATATCAGGTCATGCGCATTCTGCATCCCTGACCCTTGGATTCAGACTGGGATACAAGTATGTATATCTCTACGCAGAGCTTAGCGCCATAAATTCTATACTCAATCAGAATATAGCAGGCAGATATTCAAAGATAAGAGGCACACTGTTGTATCCCGCAATAGGTGGTCTTATAACATTTTAATATATCAAAATAAAGCGGTATTGAAATGTTGACACCTGCGCTTAGGGGAAGAATTGAATACCATATCCACAGGATATGTTTGATTATACTCCTTATCATAAATCTTGCATATATACCGCAATCAAATGCCAATGAGGCTAAAGAGGATGAAGAAGCCTATAGCTATCTGGGTCATCTTCCAACTTTGATAGTGACATCTTCACTGTTGTTCCTTTCTCAGATAAAAAAGGAGAATCTACAGCCATCTCAGGCTACATGGACAGATCAAAATGGTGTTGATCTCTGGTTTAGAGAAAGGCTTGTTCTAAAATCAGAAAGAGCAAGAAGGAGGGCATCTCTGATAAGTGATATCATTGTCAATGGTATGTTGTTGCCACTCTCTTTGATTGAGGGTATCTTGATCAAAAAAAGTAGACTCTCACTTTTCTCCTTAGAGACAGTAGTTGTTGCCACATTGATCAATCAGGGTGTAAAATATACAACAGCAAGGCAGAGACCCTTCTGCCATTTTAGGACCAATGACACTCTATCCTCTGTGTGCAAGGTTTCGTTTTACAGTGGTCATACCCAGACGGCCTTTCTCTCTGCCCTTATAATTGCTGATATAACGAAGAGATACTACAGCAAACTGAGTAGTATATCCCTATTTGTTGGACTTGGGCTTGCCACCACAGTAGGTTATCTGAGGATTGCTGCTGACAAACACTATATGACCGATGTAATTGTTGGTGCATCCTGTGGGGTATTATTCAGCATGCTGTTTGACAGGTTTATAAACGAAGAGGATCGTGTTGATATTACTCTAATACCAAAAGCAGATGGATTTGGTGTGGCCTATCTATTTAAATGATTGAATGAACTATCTGGCGCGCCCGGGAGGACTCGAACCTCCAACCTACGGATTAGAAGTCCGTTGCTCTATCCTATTGAGCTACGGGCGCAAAAAAATCGGGGTGAGAGGATTCGAACCTCCGACTTCCTGCTCCCAAAGCAGGCGCGCTTCCAGACTGCGCCACACCCCGTAGTAGGGCTAATTAACCTAAGCTGATAAAAATTGCAATATTCAATTATTTATTCTATATCTTAAAAAAATCTTTGAAGGAGATTTTATGGACATAAAAAAGATACTTGTGCCCACAGATTTTTCAGAATACAGTGATATGTCACTTGTGGTAAGCAAGGAGCTTGCAAAAAAATTCACAGCAAAGGTAACAATATTACATGTGGTAGAAGATACAAACTATATAAGAGGATTTCTCCCACCCACACTTACACTGATAGATAATATCTATGAAAGACTCTTAGAGGAGGCCAAAAAAAGGTTATCAGAGCAGGTCAGGGAGTTAAAAGAAGATGGTGTAGATGCCGATTATATCGTTACTAAAGGGATACCATCAATCTTGATTGCAAGTATTGCAGAGGAAGATGATTTTGATCTTGTTGTGATCCCATCTCATGGTCGAACAGCGTTAGAAAAGTTTGTGATGGGAAGTACCTGTCTTAAGGTTGCAAGGAAGATAAAAAAACCCCTTCTAATTATACCCGTAGATGTTGAGGAAGAAAAAAAGAAGGAGTAGAACAGGTTTAAGAGAACTCTCATTTATTATTCATATCGCTGTACTTTTTGTACTGAATCTTTTTACAATAAATGAGGGGGTTGCCTCAAATAGATTGCTTAAAACCAGGGTAGATTTAAAGGGTGATATATGTAAGATAAGCCTTCTTTTTTCTTACTACCCCGATTTCAATGTACATCTATCGACCGATCAGAATGTACTCTATATAGACCTCTATGATCTTTCGCCAAAAAGCCGTTTTGGTGTGCTGAGTTCAAAGGTAGAACATCCCACAGATATGCTTACAAGGATTAAATTACCAATTACCACACCACTTTATGGTGCAAGATTGGTTACCAGCAGGCTGCTACTTATAAAGATATTTCGCTGTAATCTGAGGGATATCTTAAAAGGTGGCCTTGCTGAAAAGGGATCGTCAAGGATAAATAAAAGGCTAAATAGATCTAAAGTAGTAAGGCCCTTCCCGAAATTACCTCCTGAAGGCATTCTGACCGCATTAAAAAAGACAAAGAGATTAAAGAGAATAAAAAAAAGGGATTATAACATCAAAGGCATACAGGAAATAAGAGACAAGCTGAAAACAACATCTATCAGGACAAGCCTAGGTAAAAGAAAGAGCAGTCTCTTACAGATAATTAAAGATGATCGTACAACAAAAATCCCTCAAAGAGTGA
>CAYSBA010000240.1:0-2948 GCA_964429075.1 uncultured bacterium | reverse complement strand
GTTTATATGGAGATGATATTCCCAATATATTCACCCAATGTAGTCAAAGTTGAGGTAGTAAGAAAGAGTGTAATAAGAAGGGCCAAACTTTACTATCTCAGAAAACTAAAGGGTAGATCGGCGCGCCTCAAACAGAAACGCTGATGACAATAGAAAGAAAAGAGATAGGGGCAAAAGGGGAATCTATAGCAATTTCCTTTTTGAAACAAAAGGGGTTTGAAATATTAGAACGCAACTTTCGCTGCAAGGCTGGTGAGATTGATATTGTTGCTCGTAAGAATGATACAATTTGCCTTATCGAGGTAAGGAGTCTCAAAAATCCAAAGGGCTCTATTAAAGACCCCCTACTTAGTATTGACAGAAGAAAACAGGAGAGGCTAAGAAGACTTGCTCTCTATTACATCCATCACCGTAAGATATTTGATAGCCCTGTCCGTATAGACTGCATTGGTATTGTTATGGATGAAAAAGGTAAATACAAGATAGATCATGTGGAGAAGGCTGTTTGAATTCATAGGCCTTCTTCTGGGCTTACTACTTTTCTGCTGTAGTCCTACAAATCTAAAAGAATTACTCGTTACATTTAAAATTACTCCCGATTCTATCTGTTATAAAGATAATTATAGCACCCAGGTTACCCTATCAGCTGAAGGTGGTGTCTTTTCTTTCTATCACAATTCCTGTAACAAGGTACCTCCCGTGAACTGCAGACTTAACTACAAATGGTGGTTTGATACACAGGATTACAGGATATTGGATGGTGACCTGAATTCTTCCTCTATAACAGTCTCTTTTTCTGGTAAACGAGCAGTATATGTAAAATTAATTGTAGAAGACAATTACGGTGAAAAAGGCTGGGCAGATGGGGTCTTAGGACTGGTGGTGCCTGAAAAAAAAGATTGCTCAGATGACACCGACTGCAATCCAGTTCAGATATGCCTTGACAATATATGTGTTGATAAATCTGGATGCCAAAAAGACGACGATTGTCCATACTGCTATACCTGTGAAAAAGATACAGGTGTTTGTATGCCATATCTTTAGATATACAGGGGTTATTTTTGCTATCGATAACAATAATTGTATCTTTGATCTTTATAACTTCTATACTGCTTAGATTAATATACCGTAGTGATTCCGCCATCCTAAATCTTGACTACCTATTTCTGTCAGGAGTTGAGATGGTCCTTGTGGGGATACTCCTTTCACCTCAAAATTTCAGCTTGCTTCCTGTAAGCATTTTCACACTTGCAAAATTTATAATAATGCTCTGTCTCGGCTGGATGAGTATAGTATTTGGAATAAGGTTTCAGTATGTCTCTTTAAAAAGATATAAGTCTATCAACTATTCTCACATCTTTCTTTTTACCCTATTACCTCTTACTGTAATAAGTCTCTTTGCGATCCTTCTACCTGAGAAACTTCTCGGAAGGATGCAAAGTCCTTTATGGTTTGGGATAATCATTGGCTCTGCCTGTTCATTGAACACATTCTCAACCTTTCAATACTTCAGAAAAAAAAATACAAGTCCTCCTGAAGAATTAGCACCACTATTTTTTATAAGTGGTCTTGATCAGGTTATACTACTTTTTATATACAGTGTAGCTATTACAATGATTGTCAAAGACCACCCAATATATATCGGTATTTTAGTAGTAACAGGCACAGCACTCTTTTGTGGTGTATTGTTTAATGTATTTACAAGAATAGGACTGACTGATGAAGAGTTGAGTGTGGTTTTTGCCTCCATACTCTTGCTCTGTGTTGGTGTGCCTCTCTATTTTAACTCATCTGTGATTTTGACCTGCTTTATCTGTGGAATCTTCATAGGCAGGACCTGCAATCAAAGGAAAAAGATACTTGAGCTCCTTATAGAACATGAACATACAATCTATCTTTTGTGTATGTTTCTTATGGGGACATTTGTTGTTTTTGATTCTGTATATCCTATCTTAGGTGGGGTAATATTACTGATAGTTAGAAATATTGTTAAGATAAGTATAAATTCCTGGTGGACTCCACTACAGGAGGAACTTGAATTCATAGAAAACGATCGCTTCGCCCATCTAGTACATCACCCTGTCTTTGCATTTGCCTTTGCCTTTGAAACAGGAGTTATTACAAACAATCAATCTATAGTAACGGCTATATTCACTCTCCTGATCATAAACGAACTTATCACCCCCATACTGGTACACTTTATGGTCATTAAAAGATCATCATATGATAAGAGTTAAAAAAATAGAGTTTTATATCTCATTCTTTTTAATAGCCTTTATGTTCTTTGCTAAGAACATCATTATTTTTTATCATGGTGAAAATGTACCACTCTTGCTGGAGGTTGGTTTTTTTCTCCTTTTTTCGTTCCTGTTTGGCAGGGTACTTAAGAATTTCTCATTGCCCAAGATAACAGGCTATATCATTGCAGGGATCATTATTGGTCCCGGACTTTCTGGATTTTTAAATGAAGCTTCACTATCAAAGCTAAAATTCATTGATGATATTGCCCTCTCCATAATAGCCCTCTATGCTGGACAGGAATTAAATCTTAAAAAACTCAAAACAATTTCAAAGCTCCTGATGGGTACTACTTTAATATATACGTTAATCATCTATCCACTCTTTCTGGCCATGTTTTATTTAATCCTGAAACTACTTTTAGGAATAAAAAGTAATCAGTTATTCCTATTGTCACTGTTTATGGCAATCACGATTCTGCCTACTTCACCTGCCACAGTCCTTGCAATGATAAAAGAGACAGAAGCAAAAGGTCCTCTGTCAGGTTCAATCCTTGGTGTATCTCTATTTAATGATCTTATTACCATTTTTTTTATGACCTTCATCTTTACTCTGCTCTCTTCGACTACAGAAAGTAATATAATCAGTGAATTTAGATATATTGTTGGAGTTTCCTGTCTCTTTGGTCTGGTTGTTGGGATATCTATATC
>CAYSBA010000239.1:0-2959 GCA_964429075.1 uncultured bacterium | reverse complement strand
CAAAACTACCAGAACTTACAGCAATCAGGCTCGCACCCCTATCTTTCATACTAATAAACTTTCTTAACAATATCTCCCTTGAGTTTTTATCCATATTTGGCTCTTCAAAAAGTACATTATCTCCTTTTACCTTATCTTTTATCTTGTAGACTAAAAATAGCACTCATTATTCCCATTCAATCGTGCCAGGTGGTTTACTTGTTATATCATAGACCACTCTATTGATTCCGGTGATTTCGTTGATTATTCGCTTAGAGATCCTCCCAAGCACTGAATAATCCACCTTTGTCCAGTCTGCAGTCATACCATCTGTACTGTTTACTATCCTTATTGCACATACATTTGCATAGGTTCTTCGATCTCCCATAACACCTACACTTTTTATTGGAAGTAAAACAGCAAAGGCCTGCCATAGGTCATTGTAAATATTTGCTCTTTTTATCTCTTCAACAACAATGTTATCTGCCTTTCTCAGTAGTTCTAATCTTTCATGTGTGATTTTACCCACGATCCTTACAGCAAGACCGGGTCCTGGAAAAGGATGTCTATTAATAATACTATCTGGTAATCCCAGCTCTTTACCAAGTTTTCTTACCTCATCCTTGAATAGCTCTCTTAGTGGTTCAATTAGTTCAAGATTCATCTTCTCTGGTAGCCCACCTACATTATGATGGCTTTTGATAGTAGCGGATGGTCCCTTAAAAGATACACTCTCAATAACATCAGGATAGAGTGTTCCCTGTGCAAGGAATCTGACGTCTTTTAACCTGCCTGCTTCCTCTTCAAACACCTTTATAAACTCCTCCCCTATTATCTTTCTCTTTTTTTCTGGATCTGTTATCCCTTTCAGTCTTGTTAGAAATCTTCTGGAGGCATCAACCATCCTAAGATCGAGATCAAAGTGTCTTTTTAAATAACCCATAACCTCTTGTGCCTCTTTCTGCCTTAAGAGCCCATTATCAACAAAAATACATGTGAGCTGTCTGCCTATTGCCCTTGAAACAAGAACCGCAGTAACAGTAGAATCAACACCACCACTTAAAGCACATATTACCCTATCTTTACCAACCTTATTCCTTATCCTTGATACTTCTTTTTCAAGAAAGCTACCTATATTCCAATCAGGCGTGATATCGGCTATTTCAAATAGGAAGTTTTTAAGGATCTTGTGACCCCTTTCTGTATGGACAACCTCTGGATGAAACTGAACACCAAAGAATCTCTTTTTTTTATCTGCAATTGCTGCATATGGGGTATTCTCACTCTCTGCAAGTGTTTCAAAGCCCTCAGGCAATCTCTCTACCCTATCTCCGTGACTCATCCACACCTTTAGCACATCTTTCTCTATCCCTTTGAAAAGATCTGTTCTATCTTTAATGGTTAAATTAGATGGACCATACTCCTCTTTATCCCCTCTAAGAACTCTACCACCCAGCATTAGGGCCATAAGCTGCATACCGTAGCAAATTCCGAGTATTGGCCTATTGATCTCAAAAAGACCTAAGTCTATCTTTGGTGCATTATCATCATAAACGCTGCTTGGACCACCAGAAAGAATGATCGCAGATGGCCTAAACTCTTTAATTTTGTATAAAGGTTTGTTGTAAGGCCATATCTCACAGTATACGTTTTCCTCCCTTATCCTTCTTGCTATGAGCTGCGTATACTGTGAACCAAAATCGAGTATTAAGACGCGTGATTTCATAACATTACTCAAGTCTATAGTTTGGTGCCTCTTTGGTTATTATAACATCGTGTACATGACTTTCTCTAAGCCCGGCTGTGGTTACCCTAACAAAGCGAGTCTTTGTTCTGAGTTCTTTAAGATTTTTACATCCGGTATATCCCATGCCACTTTTGAGACCACCTACCAGTTGATATATAGAATCTGAGATAGGTCCCTTGTATGGTACCCTGCCCTCTATACCTTCAGGAACCATTTTCTGCGGCTCTTTAGTCTGCTGAAAATAGCGATCAGCACTTCCCTTTTTCATTGCACCTATAGAACCCATGCCTCTATATATCTTATAACTCCTACCCTGAAACAATACTACTTCACCCGGACTCTCTTCTGTACCGGCGAAGAGGTTGCCTATCATAACTGTACTTGCACCGGCAGCCAGTGCCTTAACTACATCACCAGAATATTTGATACCACCATCTGCCACGATCGGAATATCCTTCTCTTTTGCAACAGAATATACCCAGGAGATTGCAGATAGTTGGGGTACACCCACTCCGGTAACTATCCTTGTTGTACATATGGAACCGGGTCCAACTCCAACCTTTATTGCATCTACTCCCCTATCGATCAGATCTTTTGCTGCTTCTTTGGTTGCAATATTACCTGCCATAAGTTCAAAATTACCAAATTCTTTTCTGAATCGTTCTACTGCCTTAAGGACATATTCAGAATGCCCATGAGCTGTATCGATTACAATTATATCTACACCGGCCTCAATCAAGAGCCCTGCCCGTTCTATAAAACCAGGATCAGTCCCAACAGCAGCCCCTACAAGCAGTCTACCAAATTTATCTTTTGCAGCATTGGGGAATTTCTCTGCCTTCTGGATATCTTTAATTGTAATAAGGCCCTTTAGTCTTCCCTGATCATCCACTACAGGTAATTTCTCTATTCTGTTTTGATGAAGTATCCTCTTTGCTTTATCAAGACTTACACCCTCTTTAACTGTTACCACATTTCTGGTCATTACATCACTAACCTTTTGAGATAGATTTGTCTCAAAACGAATATCCCTGTGTGTTATAATGCCTAACAGCTTCCCATCTTTTGTAACAGGTACTCCTGATATACCCTTTTCTTCCATAATGTTAAGAACCTTTTTGATGTTATCATCAGGGGCTACTGTGATTGGGTCGATTATCAACCCGCTTTCGTACTTCTTGACCTTTTTTACCTCTTCAGCCTGCTGTTCTGGGGGCATGTTTCTATGAATTA
>CAYSBA010000238.1:0-2959 GCA_964429075.1 uncultured bacterium | reverse complement strand
CACTTGTGTTGAAAAATGGTTTTCAACTTGAAGACATGGAATTTGTACAGTTTCACCCAACTGGTCTCTACAGATTGGGAATTCTTATAACAGAGGGTGCAAGAGGTGAGGGTGGAGTACTTAGAAACTCCAAAGGCGAAAGATTTATGGAGCGCTATGCCCCGACCATAAAAGATCTTGCTCCGAGAGACGTAGTGTCCAGATCTATATATACTGAGATCAGAGAGGGCAGGGGCATAGGTGGTAAAGACTATGTGCATCTTGATCTCACTCACCTTGGCAAAGATGTGATCGAGAAAAAGCTACCTGATATAGCAAGTTTTTGCAGGATATATCTTGGAATTGACCCTGTTACACAACCAATACCAATCCATCCAACATGTCACTATGCAATGGGAGGTATACCTACCAATAAAGATGGACAGGTTGAGCTTGGTGATAGAGAAAAGGTTGTAGAAGGTCTTTATGCTGCAGGAGAATGCGCATGTGTCTCAGTACATGGTGCAAACAGACTGGGTTGTAACTCTCTCCTTGATATCGTTGTCTTTGGTAAGCGTGCGGGTGAGATGGCTGCAAAATATGCCCTTGGGTCAGAATTCGGTCCGCTTTATACCGATAAAAAGGATGATGTATTAAGTAAAATAGACAAAATTAAATCTGAAAAATCAGGGACAAAGGTTGGAGAACTGAAGAAAAAGATGCAGGAAGTCATGATGGATAAGTGTTCTGTCTTCAGGACCGAGGAGGGATTAAAGGAGTGTCTAAGTACTATTGAAGAGCTGAACGAAGAGTATTCAAAAATAAGTATTAAAGACAAAGGGACAATCTATAATACCGAACTAATGGAGGCATGGGAACTTGGTAATATGTTAAAAGTAGCACGCACAATAGTAACAGGCGCATTAAACAGAAAAGAGAGTAGAGGAGCACACTACAGAGAGGATTATCAAAAAAGAAATGATGATGAATGGCTCAAGCATACCCTCATAAGGGAGAAGGAGGGAAAGCTTGAGATCAGTTATAAATCGGTAGTTTTGACCGATGAATTTCAACCTATGGAGAGGAAATACTGATGAAGAAGGTTCTTGAAATATTTCGCTTCGATCCCGAAAAAGACAGAGAACCACACTACGATAGGTTTGAAGTAGATGCAGAACCGATGGATCGAATTTTAGACCTTCTAAACTATATAAAAGAAAATATTGACGGCACGTTGACATACAGGAGGTCATGTGCTCATGGTGTTTGCGGTTCTGATGCAATGGAGATTGATGGGCTTAACAGGTTGGCATGTCAGGTACTTGTGAAGGATCTAAAAAAGAATGTAATAAAGATTTCACCACTCAGGGGTTTTAAGGTTCTAAAAGATCTCTATGTGGATTTTGATCCATTTTTCAGAAGATATGCAGCAATAAAGCCCTATCTCGTTGGTCATGAACCTGCACCACAGAAAGAGAGATTGCAATCAGAAGAGGATAGACAAAAGATCGACGATACAACAAAGTGTATATTGTGTGGATGTTGTACCTCTTCCTGTCCATCCTTCTGGTACAATCCAGAATACCTCGGACCTCAAGCTTTTGTTGCAGCTCATCGTTTTGTTATGGATTCAAGGGATCATGGCAATGAAGAACGCCTGAAGGTACTTAATGATAGAAATGCACTCTGGCGTTGCCATACAATATTTAATTGTACTGATTGCTGTCCAAGAGAGATTAACATAACTCAGGCTATTTCAGAACTCAAGAGAGAGACCTTGAGGTTTTATCTCTGATAAAAGGATGCATATCTTTTTCGGTGTATAAAAAGAAGTATTGTTCCAGTAGCAAGGAATATAAAAACTGGTAGTATCGATACTTTTTGATTGTCTGTGATATATGTAGCAAAACCTACTGCAAATGGTCCCAGTATAGAAGAGAATCTACCAACCATACTATAAAGTCCAAAGTATTCTCCAGAGTGTTCTTCTGGAATGAGCAAGGAATATATAGACCTACTGATAGACTGGATGCCGCCTTGAAAGAGTGCAACAATAAATGCCAGTATAAAAAAATCAAAGGATGATCTAATAAATGGAGCATAAAGAGAAATACACATATAACCTGATAGACCGATTATTAACATCAAAAATGGTCTTTTTGCACCAAGTTTCCCATAAATAATGGTTGATGGGATCCCCACAAACTGAACCATAAGCAATGCAAGTAATAGACTATTTGTTTTTATGCCAGCTAAGGCTCCGTAGTCCACAGCCATTTTCATAACCGTAATGATACCATCCATATAAAACCAGAATGCTACAAGAAACAACAATATCCTTTTTTCAGAAATTATTTTGATAAGAGAAAGATTTTTAAATGTTCCACTTTTATCAAATCTACCTACATGTCTAAGGATTGGTATTGAAAATACAAACCACCATATCCCTACAGTAAGAAAAGATAACCTTATTATAGAGGAACGATAATGAGGATCTATGAAAACCAGCAAAATCACTTGTATTAAAAAGAGTAGTCCTCCACCAAGATATCCTGTTGCATATCCATATGATGATACGATATCTCTTTTTTCTGGTTCAACCAGGGAGGATAACATAGAATCGTACAGTGTGTTCCCGAGTGCAAAGTTTACAAATGCAACAACATAGAGAGATCCCACAATAGGTGGAACCGGGATAACTATACTCATCAGGGTAACAGAGATACAGCCAGTAATTACCACAATGCGGAATAGATTTGATATAATCCCCGATTTATCCCTCAATCTTCCAATAATAATTGCTAAAACTGCAGATATTAAAGAAGCTAATGTGCTGATAAATCCGAGCCAGAAGGTTGGTGCAATCTTCTCTCCAGAGAATGTATATCTAAAATATACAGGAAAGAATCCTGCCATAACTGATGTAGCAAATGCAGAATTTGCCCAATCGTACAGTACCCACGATCTAATAGTAATATCT
>CAYSBA010000237.1:0-2975 GCA_964429075.1 uncultured bacterium | reverse complement strand
CTCAACTTCTCATATGGTAAATATAAATCTTGCTGGTAGGATAGGCACCAATGGGTACAGTGCAACAAGTGGATATCCCACTGGATGGAGTGGTGGGGTTCATACTCAGGATGTATATGCTCATGGGAGTGTAAGGGCTGATGGGTATCTATGTATCGGTACAGACTGCAGAAACAGCTGGGGAAGTGGTGGAGGATGTCAAAAGGTATACTACGGTAATGGAACTACATATTGTCCAAGTAATACATATGTGACGACATATGTAGGTACATCAGGATTTACACATGGGAGTACTAGAGAGTGGTGGAGTTCAGGAACTGCTTATGAAAATTTTACAGAAGCTCCAAGAACCGGTTATATGATATGTTGTGGAGGATAGAAGATGAGGTATATTTTTAAGACCCTGTTTTTATTTACTTTGATAATTGTGTTTGTATCTTGTTCAAGTGCAGATAAAAATAGGAATAATTTAAAGAATAATATTGTTAATAAAGTAAACATAGGACAAAAGACTACTGGAGAGAAAAAAGAAATGCCTCCTGAAAGAGATAACAACTCCCAACATACAACAAAGATACCGCTATCGAAAGAGCTAAAAAATGAGATCATTCCACGTGATGATATTATAGAAGCAAAATCGGTTTTAACAAAAAGAATGCCTCTCTCAAAGGTACCCGCAGGATATAGAGATTCTTTTAACGATTGTATGAAGGATGTGGAGGATAAGGACCCTTCAGACCTTGAGTCGATCTCTTTAAAAGATGAATATCTGGGAGAATTTGCAGATAAATACTCTACAACCATTCATGGTGCTCAGGATATTAAGATGATCTGTAGGGCTGTTAAAAATACAGATCTAAATATATGTAACAGATTTCAGAAGTATAGTTATGCCGGGATATGTGAATCATCTATACTTTTTTTTAATATTGCAAAAATGTTAAAAGAAAGGACAAAGACCGAAGATGAAGTTGTAAACGAAATAAAAAGACTTGGATTCCTTGATCCGTCAAGGATGAAGGAAGGAGTCAGGGTAACAGAGCAGGATGTAAAAGACTTTTACGCGATTTTAGCTAAAAATAAGAAAATTGATCTTTTTGATAAATGTAATAAGGTTGGTTTGACAGATCGTACTCAATGCATTGCAAAGATTGTTGCACCATTTAAGGCTGATCCAGATGCCTGTAATATATTGCCCGAAGATACCCCATTATCTACTGTAAAGTTCTGTAAAGCATTTGCCTATTTTATGAAGGCTGCAAAAAATAATGATCCCTCAATTTGTGGTAAAATAGAAGATCATTTGACCAAAATGCTGTGTCTTTCTGCCCTTGGTCAGGATAATATAAATTGTAACAAAATTGACATAAATATAAAAAAGCTATATTGTATGCATAAGGTGATAAGTGATAGGAGGAAAAAAGATGAAAAAGCAAAAGAAGGACATAAAGAGGGTAAATAAAAAATTCCCAGATATAAAGCGCGACATCAGGATGTTCCTTTTGAGTGAAGAGGGTAAGGTAGATAAGTCAAAAGTGATCATTGGCACAATTACACTTGCTGGACTTTTTGCTATAACATCAAACATTCAGGCCCAACATTGTAACAGTCATACTCAATACTGTGGACACAATAGTTTTGGTTATTGGGGTAATCATGTAAACTGGTTTGGTAATTATGCTGGCCGTGGTGTTCATAATAGTACTACACCTTGGTGTCATAATAGTCATGGGTCTCACTGCAGTCATGGCAGTCATGGCCAGTGGTAAAATCTGTTTTAGGCAAAGTTATGCAAGAACATATCTTTGATGTATCCAGTAAGATCTTTAAGTTAGAACCAGTCTTAAATACACTATACCATTTCAGTAACAGGTACTACTGTTTTATTGATGTAGATGATAAAGAGGGAAAATATAAAATTCTCTTAAAACCAAAAGACAAGAATGATCGATCAGAGCTACCTGAAGGAGAGTTTTTAAACGAACTAATAAAATTTCAGATTCGTTACATGCTAACAAGACGTTATGAAAAGACAAGGATTATGTACCTGCAACAGGCTGCCTTTGTGCAGGAAGTCCCTGGGATAACCCAGGAAGAGGAGGGGATGAACTTTGAGGAAGAAATTGAGGATTTTGAGGAGATTGCACTTCCTTGGGAAGAAAAATATGGAAAAAATCTTGAGGAATTTGTAAAAGATGAAAAAGAAACAGAAAGTAAGAAGGGTTCATCAAGAAACGAAAAAGACTGATCCATTGATCGATGAGGTTACCTTTAGATCAATAAAAAATCTTTCCCATCTCAATCATTTCAGATTTGAAGAGATAGACGGCGGGGTTTTAATAACAAACGATGCCGGATATCACCATATCTTGGATAAAGACGAATTTCATGACCTATTGTTAAATAGACTTGATAAAGATTCCAATCTTTATCAGGTGCTCTCAAAGAGGCAGTTTCTGAAAGAAACAGAAGATCAGAATAAATTGACAGAGAGGTTTTTTTTAAAAAAAATCGATAGGATAAGGGGCCCGAAACTACACATTGTGATAATAACCTTGAGATGTAACGTAACATGCCTGTACTGTCAGGTAACACGGGCACCTATGAATGCATATAAGACTGATATGGATATTGCAACAGCAATAAAGACTGCAGACAGGATATTAGAGTCAAGACCTAAATTTCTTACTGTAGAATTTCAGGGCGGTGAGCCACTTGCTAACTTTGAGGTTATGAAAAATATGATCGAATACATCAATATAAGAAATGAAAATGATGATATTCAAAAGGATATAAAGTTTACAGTTGTGACTAACCTATTATTGATGGACGATGAAAAATTTAATTTTTTACTCGATAACAATGTTGGTATAAGTACATCACTTGATGGTCCGCCATCTGTACACAATTATAATAGGGTATACAAAAAGGGAGACTATTTTAATACTACAATAGAATGGATAAAGAGGATAAAT
>CAYSBA010000236.1:0-2991 GCA_964429075.1 uncultured bacterium | reverse complement strand
AAACCACCATCAAAGTATGAGGTCTGGTATCCAAGTCTTTTAAAGGTACTGAAAACAGAACTTTTGTATGGCCCATGTTTTATATATAGCTCTATTGCATTTATACCAAAATAGGGTATGCCGGTTATGATACTTCCAAGTGAGGTTATTGTGAAGATTGAAGAGGGCAGAAAATTCCTGAAGAGAATTCCATCTCTGGCAAGTTCTCTTAATGGATGCCAGATGATAGAATCTGGTGTATCTTTATCAAGCATCCATGCATCAAGACTTTCAAATACAATAAAAAAGATATGTTCTGGTGGATTGTCATTTCCAGCTGCCTTGTGTTTTGTGATATTTTTAAATTTATCCAAGTCTTTAATGCCAAAAAGGTTATCTAATATACCTGAGATTGGCCTTTTTTTAAATTTTGAGCTACTATTGCTTAGCATCTTTTTTAGATCTATGTAATCTATGTATGCATAATATAATGATTTTACGGGATTTATTATTGTTTTGTTTATAAGTTCACTTGAAGAGACATATGACCAGATCCTTTTTATCGGCCTTTTTTTTAGACTCCCACGGGCGCTAATAAGGGTTATAAGAAGGAATAAAAAGAGTACGGCTCTTTGCCGCCATCTTGAATCTATCCCTTTTAAAAAAGACAAAAGATGTACTTTTTTGGTTGAATAATTCCACAAGAAAAAAAGGGACATACCAGAAATAAATAAGAGAGCAATATTTAAAAGAGGATGAAATTCAGCTGACACAGTCTTTAAGATAGCTGTCAGATCATCATAAAGGGCCTCAAACATCTGGCTGTTAAACTGATCTTCAAATTCAATAAAATAGTAGTAATCTAAAATACAGATAAATGGAAAAACAAAAAAGAATATGTATCCAAAAAAGCGGTTGACCCTGCTGTACATTGCTGGCAAATTACTCTTGAAAAATATTGTAACAAAAACAGGTGCGATCAAAAAGATGGCACAAACAGCTATATCAAAGTGGAGTGAAACCCAGAGGGATCTTCCAATATCATCAACAGATGTGGTCCCGTAAAGCGTATTTCTGAAGTGAAAAAGAAGGGCTGCTCTGTAGATGAAAAAGATTAACAATCCATAAAGAAATAACCAGATAAGCTGATTCAAGGATTTAAGCCGAAGTTCCCATATGGTCTGATCGGTCTGATTTTTTTCGTCTTTCATATGCTTTAAGATTAATGAGAGATATCAGAGAACCACCTATTTATCAAGAAAATTTCTTGACAAAAGCTGGTGCCTAAAATATAGTTCATTAAGTATTTTGATTTGACTATGCAAGACAGACTGATCGAAATAATAGACAAACTCAAAGGCCTTAACGTAGACTATGCTGATGCAAGGTATGTAAAAAAAGAGTCATTACAGATTAATGTACATAACAAAACAGGAGAATCTACCAAAAGTGATACCGACGAAGGGATCGGCATACGGGTATTAAAAAATGGTGCATGGGGATTTGCTGCTACTTCAAATATAAACAGCATGGATGAACTTATCTTTACCCTAAAAAAGGCTGTAGAAATAGCAGAAGCGGCCTCACTCACAAGAAAGGAGCCAATTAAGATAGCAGATGCTGAGGGCATTCTGGGTGAATATCGAACAGATTATAAGATTGATCCCTTTTCTGTGTCCAAAAAAGATATACTTGATCTACTTAGATCATGCATGATTAATATGACAAAGATAAACAAGATTAAAATCGCCTATGCAGGTGTGGACTTTCAAAAAACTACTAAGATTTTTGTAAATACCGATGGAACATTGTTGAGGCAGTTTTTTGTTGAAACAGGTGGGGACATAGGCTGTATTGCCCTTTCAGATAGTGGTGAGGTTCAGAGAAGAACCTTTGGGAATTTTGCCCAGAAGGGTTATGAATTTATTGACGAACTGAACCTTTTACAAAATAGTGAGAGGATTGCAATAGAGGCAGAGGACCTTCTAAAGGCAGACATCTGTCCAGAGGGAGAATTCGATCTTATAATCGGCTCAGCCCAAATGGCTCTTCAGGTGCATGAATCATGTGGACATCCAACAGAGCTCGATAGGGTATTCGGAAGTGAGATATCCTTTGCAGGTGGAAGTTTTCTCGATCCATCAAAGCTTAACAACTACAGATATGGCTCTGAGATTGTCAACATAGTAGCAGATGCAACTTTTCCACACGGACTTGGTACATTCGGTTATGATGATGAAGGGACACCTGCTCAAAGGATTGATCTTATAAAAGATGGGGTCTTAGTTGGCTACCTATCCTCCAGAGAGACAGCATGGAAGCTCGGGCTCCAAAGCTCAGGTGCAATGAGGGCAGAGAGCTGGAACAGACTCCCCTTAATAAGAATGGTAAACATAAATCTTGAACCTGTAGAAGGCACCCTCGATGACCTTATTTCATCAACAGACAGAGGGATATTTGTAGATGTTAATAAAAGCTGGTCAATAGACGATCTCAGACTAAATTTTCAGTTTGGCTGTGAATATGGTTATGAGATCAAAAATGGCAAATTAGGCAGACTTCTTAAAAATCCTACCTACACAGGGATTACTCCACACTTCTGGAGAAGTTGTGATGCTATCTGCGGGGAAAAAGAACAGATACTGTGGGGGTTACCAACATGTGGTAAGGGGGAGCCAGTCCAGCTTATGCATGTAGGACATGCAACAGTGCCTGCAAGATTTAGAAAGGTAAAGGTATTTGGTAGTAAGTAGGTTTATGAAGAAAAGTATAATAGACAAAATAAAGTCAAAAATAGAAACAAAAGGTGCAGATTTCTGGGATGTTCGTATTGCTAAAACAAACCTTGACCTAATTAGATTCTCCAAAGAAGGGATTACACAGTCCACATCTGAAAGTAATCTTATTGTTAGGGTAAGAATTAAGAAAAATGATAGGTTTGGTGTACACTATTTTAGCGGACTTGATACACAAAATCTTAATGATGAAATTGAAAAAGCCTTCTCTATTGTT
>CAYSBA010000235.1:0-2993 GCA_964429075.1 uncultured bacterium | reverse complement strand
TGGGTAATGACAGGTATTACAGCTTCGAATACGTTGTAGATCAGATGTACTCACAGAAAGAGAACGAGCTAATACAACGCTACAGCTCTGAAATGGATAGTATTTTGGGAGATGAACTGGATGATCTTTTTTAAAGGAGGCATATTATGAGTATCAAAGAGGTAGTTATAAGGGTGATCCGGGAGGATGACATTGATGCGCTTGTAGAGATAGATAAAGAATATACGAACGCTGACAGAAGAGAATACTACCAGAGAAAATTAAAGGTTGCTCATGAGCTACCTGGCGCCATATCCATTCTACTTGCTGCAGAGGTGGATGGTAAAATTGCTGGCTTTATAATGGGTGAAATGTTGACTGGAGAGTTTGGTATTCCAGAGGCTGTAGCTACCCTTGATACTATAGGGATAAAAAAAGATTTTGCAAAGAAAGGTGTTGCTACCGAACTGCTCGAAGAATTTTCAAAATATGCCAGAAAGGCCGGTGCCAACAGGATATATACAAGGGTTATGTGGGACCAATTTGACCTTCTTAGATTCTTCAACAGAAAGGGTTTTGTCCCATCAAAGATGATAAACCTCGAAATGCCGCTGTAATCTTATCTCAGTTTATAGGACCGAGATTCTGTTTGTTAGGTTGTTTAAGGATAATATTGCCAAAATTTGTTTCATAACCATTTATACTTGCACCCAGGGCATTGTATAGCCTTTTGGCATTCTGTGGAGTTAGTATAACCCTTGATCTTACCTTTGCCCTTTTATTTTGAGGTTGTATATGTATAAAGTCTAATGTAAATTCAGTCTCTGTAAAGTTTATTACAACCATATTTGAGTAAACACCATCTGCGATCTGATCTTCAACCTGTACCTGTACCTTTTTCTCATCTTTCATGGTTAGCTCCTTTTAAACATTGGTTATCATCTTATCCATCCTGAGTTCATCTGTTAGTGATTGAACAACACTCTTAAAATCATTTGTCTGTTTGAATATATTTCTCTGTCTGAAACTACTTGCTCCCACATTCAGTATTTCCTCGATCCATTTGAGTTCATCATAACAGTCAAGTTCTCGTGCTACAGGACTTAACTTAAGAATTAGCTCCTCGATATCCTGACTGATCTCAGTCACATTCCCCTCTTCGTCAACAAGGATCTGGGCATTGGTAGACCATCGAGCAGCACGCCATTTATTCTCTTTAATGATCCATATCTTTTGTGTGGGGAGGTACACACCTTCGTCATAATCCCTCCCGATTTTGACAACGAGAGACTGAATCATTGCAGCAATTGCAACGATCTCTTTTATGGTAGGAAGACCATCACACACCCTGATCTCTACAGTACCAAAATCGGGATGTGGTCTTATATCCCACCATACTTCCCTGATAGTCCTTATTGCACCAGATCTCTTCATGGTCTTCATAAATCGTTGGAATTCACCCCAGTTAATCATCCTGAAAGGTAATCCACCTGTAGGTAGATTTTCAAATACCTTTACCCTTGACGATTGTAGCCCGGTATCGACTCCCTCCCAGTAAGGAGAGCTTGCAGAGAGTGCAAGAAGGTGTGGTAAATAGTTACATAATACGTTGAATATTGCTATTGCCTTTTCTCCACTCTCTATACCAACATGTACATGAATACCGAATATCAATAGTCTCTTAACAGGCCATTGAATCCTTTCTAAAATGGCCCTGTAACGTTCATCGACTGTAACCTTCTGTTCGCTAAGGGCAGCAGTAGGATGACTCCCTGCACACATTAGAGCTACGCCTATTTCGTCAGCAATACTGAGTACATCACTGATCTTTTCAGTTAGATCTGCCTTGACTTCCTTTATGTTTTTACAGACCTTTGTGTTGATCTCAACAGTTGCTTGAAAGAGTTCTGGTTTGACATACTTAGGGTCTCCATAGCGTTTTATGATTTCCGGGCCCATCGGACATAATTCCTTTGTCTCAGGATCAACTATCTGAAGTTCTACCTCTATCCCAACTGTGGGCTCGGGTGATCCCTTAAAATGAATGGCCATATCAGATCCTCCCCAATAATTATCTTTTAGAAATTACTATATCCCTTTCTACCTTATCTTGCAATAGCATTATTATTCCATTCTTCGCGAGTTCCAGTATTGCAAGAAAATAACATATCTTTTCAATCTTTTTTGTGTTTAAAAAGAGTCTGCTGAGTGTAATAGTTTTGTGTAAAGAAATAAATCTTTTAATCTTTTTTGCAAAATCTGAAACATTATAATTTTTTGACAGATCAAAGCTGTAAACAGGGCTGGAGCCATCTTTTTTTTCAATAATCTTAGAATAGATTTTTACAATTTCGATAGCCTCTCGTTCCTTGAGTTGTTTTGGTCTTTCAAATTTTGCTCTGGCGAAAAAAACACTTTTGCCGAGAAATTGCCTTGTTTTAAGTGATATCGATATCTCTTTTATTTTTTTGTATAGAATCAGGGAATGTATTATGTCTTTCTCATTGGTCTGATTTTCATCTTTTTCTGGATCAAGCCCGAGTATGGCCCTCGATTTTAGATATGCCAATCTTGCAGCAATGTATAGATAGTCTGATGTAATCTGACTTACATCAACCTTAGATAGATATCTTAGATAAATATCGGCAATTTGAACGAGATTAATCTGAAGGATATCAATATGATGCCTCTGGACAAGGTATAACAAAAGGTCGAGAGGTCCTTCGAAGTGTTCTATTGATATCCTGCATTCAAGAGGAGCTTCTGCCTGTTTTTGAAACTGAAAAGTCTGGTTCTGTAAGACCTTTTCTATTTCTTCGTATATTACTATCGGTCCCTCCTCGATTTTTTTTTATCATGAAAGAGAGAGTATTTCAAGATGAATTATAGGAAATGGGCACGGGTGATAAGCCGGATTCTGTAGCCTTTAAAGGCTGGCGACCATTCATCTATGGTGCTACGTTGCCGCAGCACTCATAAGCGGTCTACCCGGATGCTCGGGGCGGGCACCCTCT
>CAYSBA010000234.1:0-3024 GCA_964429075.1 uncultured bacterium | reverse complement strand
TAAAAACACTGACAAAATGTATAACCTACAGCGATTTATTGCCTGATAATACGTCAGAAAAAGAGATTATCGTAAGAAAGATAAAAGATGAACTTCTAAGTATTAACAGGAGCTATCCTGATGTTCTGAACAGCGAGCTCAAGAGGATCGCAACAAAGATAAGTCTAAGACCCCCTGCGATAAAGGATGTACCTGAATTCATGAGAGAGAGTCTGAGATTAAAAAAGAACGGTAAGGCCTTTTTTGTTGCACTTTTGTATCCTTCGGTAAGTCTTGACAACGGTCTTGGTGTACTTGCCCTCAATAGAACAATAACAGGCATAAATAAGATCCTGACAAGGGATAACGCTACAATTGCGGGAGAGAGCATGATTATGGCCAAGATCCTTGAGTTGATCAAAAGAGATGGGATAAAGGCAGTTTTTATTTCTGCCCTTTCTATCTTTTTGCTACTTCTCTTAGATTTTAAAAGGCCAGTACAGGCAATTCTTGCGATGCTTCCTGTATGTATCGGATTTATGTGGTTGCTGGGATATATGGTTCTTTGGGATATAAAGTTGAATCTTTTTAATATAGTAGTTCTTCCTATCATACTTGGTATTGGTGTCGACAGTGGGGTCCATATAGTTCATTCCTATCTTAAACATCCAAATGAGGGAATCCTTCATGTACTAAAGAATCTCCTTGTTCCTATATTGCTGTCTACATTTACATCAATGATTGGTTTTGGCTCTTTACTACTTGCATCCCACAGCGGTCTACATTCAATAGGTAAACTTGCTGTTGCCGGTCTTCTTATCATGATTCTTACCTCATTGATACTCCTTCCTGCACTATTGCAGAGTATGGGGTTTAAACAGGAGGCTTAATGATGAAGGGAATGATCTTTTATTTTTTTAGCCTGTTGTTGTGTTTTTCAACAACTTACGCTGATGAGAAAAGGCCCGATCTTAAGACCCTTATTGATGCAGCACTGTCAAATCTACCCCATCTCAAGGCAGCAGAGTTGAGAATAGAGGCTGCTAATGTGCTCTTAGAGGAGGTCTCTTCTCTTTCACTACCAAGAATTAAGATTAATGCAGCTGCAGGACCAATGCCAGAACGAACCGGGGATGTTTTACATAGTGATACAAACCAGGATGATTTTTTTGTCGATAGATACGGTATACTTGGTAGCCTAAAGGCGGGTTTTACAGTTCCAATCTACACTTTTGGTAAGATTGATCTCTTAAAAAAAGAATCTGTTAGCTACAAAAATCTTGCCATAATCTTGAAGGACCTTACAAGACAAAAATTAACTATACTCATAACATCTCTTTATTACAGACTTTCAGAACTATATTCTTTGATTGATGTTATTGATGAAGCGGATGAAAAAATCAAAGATGCTATTAAGAAAATGAAAAAAAGGCTCAAAAAAGTAGGTATTGAAGATGTAGAAAAGGATCCAGAAGTACTTCGTCTTTTGAGTCACAGGGATGAACTTCTTTTCTACAAAGAAAATATCAGGGGCCAGATTGATGGGATTCGTGTCTCCCTTGAAGATATGACCTCAATCAAACTAAAAGCATCATGGAGACCTCAGAAACTTTTCTTTGAACCAGAACAGATTGAGTCCTGTAAAAATAAGGATCATCCTGAAGTAAAGATTTTAGAGCTTAAATACAGAATTCAGAAACAAAAGAGCATCCTTGAGAGGCTGAAGCTGTTACCAGATTTTGCTATAATAGGAGGGATGTCAGTTGCAAGATGCACAGTATGTGATGATCAAAAAAACCCCTTTGTTTACGATCCATACAACTTTTTTAATGCAATTCTTGGTGTGGCAATGCGTTTTGATCTGAATCCTTTTGTTGTCTGGAAAAGGGAAAAGAGGCTAAATCTTATGGGAGAGGCTTTTAGATATGATACAGAGGCAAAAACAAGAGAGATTGACATCAGGAGAAAAACACTGCTTACACAGTATAATGCACTGCTTAATGCTATGAAACTCCTGAAAAGATCAATTAAGTCTGCCAAAGATTGGTTCATTGAAGAAAATATGAATTTCACGATAGGCGTTGGTGACTCACGCGATCTGGTAGAGGCCTTTAAGAGATACTACGAGCTCAGGGCAAGACTGGGAATGATGAGGATTGAGACAATAAGGGCTAAATCTCAGCTGGACTACCTTCTTTCTGGTTGTACTCAGAGGCCTTGAGCTGGTTGAAAATCCATATCAACCTGTTGACAGCGGTCTGCCATGAAAATAGTGCGATAAAGGACAGTATCACGATAAGTGGTAATTTGTAATTATCGTTAAAAAAGTTATTAAAAAGTCTAAACATAACAGGCATAAATGCTGCTACTATACCAAGATAAAATATTCTTTCACCTCTCTGCATAATACCACCACTGTAAGAGACTCCGCAGGATTCACCTTTTGCCCTTGTATAGCTTACAAGCAGTGATCCACTCATAGCAAGCAGGGCACACAGGCTGAGGAGCTTGTTATCACTTGTATAGATAATGGCACCAAAAACAAAGACCTCTGCAAAACGATCGAGTGTAGAATCCAGAAAGTTCCCAGATAGAGTGACTCTCTTTGTCTGTCTCGCTACAATTCCGTCAAGTATGTCCAGTGTACCTGCAAAGATCATAATCCATCCTGCACTACCATATGCACCCATACCAAAGAGGATACCTGCTAATAGAAATCCAAGCAGTGATGTAAGGGTTATCATGTTTGGTGATATTTTTAGTTTTATAAAAAGATTTGCAACAGGATCAATAACAAAAAACCAGTAACCGAACAGGAACCTGTGAATTAGGGGCGAATTTGATCGCTTTGCTCGTTTGAATACATCTCCATACCCAAAGAGGGCAACCCTAAAACACCAGATGAGAAATAAAAGACCGAGCAGGCATATACAAAAAAGTGAAAATAAAAAATCTATTCTTTGAAGAAATTCTGACATCCTTAATCCCTCCTAATCTTTGCACTTTCTTTTCATTCTCGATAATAACCCTTCTACACCATACTTA
>CAYSBA010000233.1:0-3036 GCA_964429075.1 uncultured bacterium | reverse complement strand
ATCCTTATAGTTCTGGCACACTCCATAATTGTGGTTCTGATAACACCAAGGATAAAAAGGGAGATTGAATCAGAACAGACCAGCAAAAAACTTAATCTCTATCATGTCCTTGCACTTTCGAGTTACTGGCTACAGATCCTTTTTGGTCTTGCACTGTTAGAGCTTGTCTGGATGAGTTAGTCACTTCCCCACACAGAATCTTTTAAATATCCTGTCTAAATAATCCTCTGAAACATCTTCTCCAATTATCTCCTTAAGTAGTTTAATAGTTGAATTGAGGTGTTCTGATGAAGTTTCAAAAATATCATCTTTAAAAAAACTGTAGGCCATCTTCAGCTCTTTAATGGCAAGTTCAAGGCACTCTATATGTCTATGTATACAGGTGATAAATATATTATCATTGAACTCAACAGACCTTAGATCTTTTTCAATCACTTCTTTAAGTTCAGATATACCCTCTTTTGTCTTTGCGGATAGGATGAGTATCCTTTTTTTATAGATGTCAAACTCCTTTTTTAATAATTCAACATCCGCTCTTTTTTTTAATAGATCCTTTTTATTAAATACCAGACATAACAATTTGTTGTTGTACCTTCTCAAAATCGCTTTATCCTCTTTATCCAATCCTTTTGATGCATCAACAACCAGCACTATCCTGTCACAGGAATCCAGTATCTTTTGAGTAAATCTCTGCCACTTTTTATCATCAGAGATACCTGCTGTATCAACCAGCTCCACCCTTTTTTTACCAACAACAAAGACCTCTTTTACAAAATCTCTCGTTGTCCCTGGCTGATTGGATACACCAACCCTCTCGTAACCAAGAAGGGCATTCATAATAGACGATTTACCTGCATTTGGCCTCCCGATTAGGGCAATCATTCTCTCTTTTTTTGTTTCAAGAAATGACTTTGATCCAATAAGTGAATTATTGAGCTTCTTTATAATTATATCGAACAGGGTACAGATCCTTTCTGTATTTTCTGGCATGTCATCTTCATCTGGAAAATCGCATATATACTCAATAGCTGTCTTTATATCTATTAATTTATCTATTATATCTTTTAGCCAGCTTTCGAACATTCCAAAGTGTATCGAAGATGCCACCTTTAAGAATTCCTCATCTTCAGCAAGAACAAGACTCTGGACAGACTCTGCCTCAAGCAGACTCATCTTCCCATTCAGTACAGCCCGCTTAGTGAATTCACCTGCCCTTGCAAGTCTTACCCCTTTTGATCTTAAAAGTTCTATCAACTTTTCTATGATTATCCTTCCACCATGACAGAAGATCTCCCACTGATCCTCTCCGGTGTAGGAGTGTGGGGCCCTGTAAAAGAGGTTTACGGTTCTGTCTATGGGTCTCTTTTTTGCATCGTATATTGTCTGAATGATGGCCCTAAGGTGCTGTGGATTTTTATTTAAAATCTCTCGGTATAGTCTGCTGACCTTTGGACCTGAGATACGAATTATTCCAATAACACTACCCGGGGAGGTAGCAACTGCACAGATTGTGTCTGCTGAATCGTACCTTTCTATCAATAGAAGAACTTCTTTTTGCTTACAAGGCTTAACCTGCCCTGCTCATCAAGTTTAAAGACAAAGATGACTTCATCTTCACCCTGATCCTTTACAGTTACAAAGGTCTGTGAGTCTAAGGCCATTATCTTCAGGGTGTCTGATTTACAGCCATCTGTTGCACTGTTCATAATAGCAGGTGTGTTTTCTAACTGTGGATTCTTTGCAGGTGATGTTTGAACCATGGGTGTTGGGTTCTGGTTGTTGGTGGGTGGTGACTTTACCTGTGCAAAGATAATGTGTAGCACCGTAAAAATTAACAATAGGCCAAAAGCAATGGTAAGAAAAGACGGATTAAACTTAAAATTTATCATACCAACCTCCGATTAGGCCCTTTGTACTATCTCTTTTTTATTAAGAAAATATTGTTGTAGTACGCCAAGAAGTGTACTCACGAATATATATAAAGTCAAGCCAGAGGGCAAAAACAACATAATAAATGTGAAGAAACCAGGCAAAAAATATAAAAATATCTTGGATTGAAGCTGATCACCCATCTGTGGATTCATCTTTTGCTGTAAAAACATCATCAATCCCATAAGAACTGGCAGGATATAGTAAGGATCCTTACTGGATAAATCGTCTATCCAACCCTTTATAAATGGTGCCTGATAGAGTTCAACAGCACTGTATAACATCCTGTAGAGGGCAAAAAAGATTGGCATTTGCAAAAGCATGGGCAGACACCCACCAAGTGGGTTTATTTTATGCTTTCTGTAGAGATTTAACATCTCCATATTAAGTCTTTCCTTATCATCTTTATATTTCTTCTTGAGTGCTTCCAGTTCAGGCTGGATCTTTTTCATCTTCTGCATAGATTTAAGACTCTTTACATTCAGTGGATTGGTTATGAGTCTGATCAGCAGTGTGAGAATGATAATCGCAATTCCGTAGTTTCCTACAAATCGGTTTATAAAACGAAGTAACCATAACATGGGCTTACATAGGAAGGCAAGCATGCCAAAGTCTACATTGACCTCAAGGTTGTGACCAACCTTATTTAATTCCTCAAGTTCCTTTGCACCTGCAAATAATGTAAAGTTAATTCTCCATAACTCTGATGGTTCAAGCTCCTTTTTTCTTAATATCAGGTGACTCAAGACAACCTTATTTTTTTTCTCAATTCTGCATATTGCAAGCCTTGATGTGGGATTTAATAGCGCAAAAAGAAAGTATCTCCGATTGATTGCCACCCAGCTGTTTTTCCCTTCAAATTCAACCGGTGACTCAAGTTTTTTAAGATAGACCTTCTTTAATTCATCATTTATGTAACAACGATAGTTTAATCCGTATCTTCCGTATCTACCAAAACTCTTTAGACCCTCATTTTCTGCCGGACTATCTGCAATAATCAAATCTGGTTGTATCACTCTTTTTTTATCAGAGAGATTTTTGACCTTTAAGGTCATATTTATTGTGTAGCCACTTTTGCTTAGCCTGAATTCCTTATCTATCATTGTA
>CAYSBA010000232.1:0-3057 GCA_964429075.1 uncultured bacterium | reverse complement strand
CTGTTGTAGGGACTGGTTACTGGGGAAAAAACATAGTAAGGGTGGTTGATAGCCTTAATAGTCTATATGCTATTTGTGATAAAGACATAAACAATCCCATAATGAAACAATTTAAAAATAGAGTGGATGTCAGGTTATTTTCTGATATAAAAGATATATTTGAGGATAAAAACATACATGCAGTTGCAATAGCCACCCCAGCAGTCACACATCACAAAATGGTTAAAGAGGCATTACAACATGATCTTGATGTATTTGTAGAAAAACCGCTTTCACTTACGTATAGAGATGGGAAAGAGCTCATAGATATTGCAGAGAAAAGAGACAGGATCCTTATGGTTGGCCATATCCTGCATTATCATCCTGCAGTAGAAAAATTAAAAAAGATTATCGAAGAGGGCAAGCTTGGTAAGATACAGTATATATATTCCAATAGGTTAAATATTGGCAAGCTGAGGACCGAAGAGAATATCTTGTGGAGCTTTGCACCTCACGATATATCGCTTATTCTTTCTATAGTGGGTCAGGAACCTGTCACTATAAAGGCCTTTGGTGGTGATTACCTGAACAAAGGTCTATATGATACAACCCTTACTTTTATGGAATTTCCAAATGGTATCAAAGCACATATTTTTGTAAGTTGGCTTCATCCATTTAAAGAACAGAGATTGATAGTGGTTGGTTCTAAGTCAATGCTTGTATTTGATGACCTCAAAGAGGAGAAACTATTTATTTATCCCCACAGGATTGAGTGGAAGATGGGGAACATTCCTGTTGCACACAGGGCTGAGTACATTGTAGTTCCAACAGAAAAACATGAACCACTAAAACAAGAATTAAAACACTTCATTGAATGCATAAAGACAAGAAACAAACCGCTTACAGATGGATATGAGGGATTGAGGGTCCTTGGTGTGCTGGAGAGATGTCAGAAGACCCTTGATTTGTCAACAGATTCATCTTTGCCCTTACATGATGATAAAGATAGGGGATTTTTCATTCATCCCACTTCTGTCTTAGATAATGATGTCAGAATAGGAGAGGGTACAAAGATCTGGCATTTCAGTCATATATTAAAAGGGACAGTGATAGGTAAGAATTGTGTTCTTGGACAGAATGTTATGGTTGGTCCTGATGTGACAATAGGGGATGGTTGTAAGATTCAGAACAACGTCTCAGTGTATAAGTCTGTTATACTTGAAGATAATGTTTTTGTTGGTCCATCTGCAGTCTTTACGAATGTATATAATCCAAGGGCATTTATAGAGAGAAAGCATGAGTTTAAAAAAACATTAGTAAAGGAGGGGGCAACGATAGGTGCAAATGCTACAATCGTATGTGGTACTACCATTGGCAGATATGCCTTTGTAGGAGCCGGTGCTGTTGTAACTAAAGATGTTAAAGATTATGCATTGGTAGTGGGGGTCCCTGCAAGGCAGATTGGATGGGTGTGTGAGTGTGGAAACAGACTTGTTGAGCATGAAAATTATTATGTCTGTCCTGAATGTAACAAAAGATACTTTTTAGACAGCGAAAACTTAAAAAAAGTAAATTAATCAAATCAATGAAAAAGAGGTTGATATGGTTATCCTGATCCTGAACGATGTTATAGAGGGCATTTTAGGTGGCGACGATGTATGTATTAAGCTGCTTAAGAGACTACTTGAAGAGGATCATGAATTATATAGCAGCTCTGTACTTTTTCTGGATCTAATACAAAAAAAAAGAGGTATACAAAACAGTCTTTTTGAAAAATTAAAACACAGGTTAAATATAATTACAGTAACTGGAAGCGAAAGTCTGGATGCAACCGACAGTCTCTATCCTTTTGAACAGGCATCTGTTGTTGCATTTGAAAGGTGTGTGGATAATGGTATTGTCTTAACTGCTCTGGATGGTCTTGAGAGTAAAAGTTCTACAATAAAGAGCCCTGCTGTTTTGTTGGATGAAATTAAAAAGGGTGATCAAAAAAAAGAGGGAGTACCACTTCTTGACCTCAAGAGATTTTATAGATTGTATCAACATGATATAGACAAAACAATCCTCAAGTCTATTGCAAGTTCAAAATATATTCTCGGTGAATATGTAAATACCTTTGAGAAGGAATTTTCAGAATATATAGGGGCAAGGCATTGTATTGGTGTATCTTCTGGAACAGATGCACTTTTGATCTCACTTAGGGCAATCTGCCTAAAGACAAAAAAGAGGGAATTTTTTAGTGAAAAAGAAAAGATCATAACCACACCATTTACCTTCACTGCAACCGCTGATACGATATTAAGGGCAGGTGCAACTCCTGTATTTGTAGATATAGATCCGGATAGTTTTAATATAGATCCCTATAAGATAAGGGAGTTTCTTAAGAAAGATCCAGATGGGGTGGTTGGTATAATACCCGTTCATCTATATGGGAATCCATGCGATATCAAGGAGCTGAAAAAGATTGCAGATGAATATAATCTTTTTCTGATCGAAGATACAGCACAGGCAACAGGTGCATTAGTAGATAGTAAAAGGCTTGGATCCTTTGGAGATGCAGGTGCCTTTAGTTTTTTTCCGTCCAAAAATCTTGGTGCCTTTGGAGATGCAGGTGCGATAGTCACGGATGATGATGATATAGCAGAGTTTGCAAGGATTCTCAGGGTGCATGGTGGAAAAGATAAATATAATGTTGAACATCTGGGCTATAAAGCAAGGCTCGATGCAATTCAGGCAGCAATTCTTTCTGTAAAATTAAAGAACCTTGACGAGGTAAATGAAAAGAGAAGAAAGATTGCAAGCATTTATAGTGAAGGTCTGGCTGGTGTGGATCAGATTGTTTGCCCAGAAGTTTCAGATCAACATGTCTTTCATCAGTACACAATAAGGGTACTGAATAACAAAAGGGATAAACTAAAAGAGTTTTTAAAGGAAAGGGGAATATCCACAGCAATCTATTATCCGGTGATATTGTCTGATATGAAACTTTTTATAACAAGATCTTTATGTGCAGATGGTCTTGTTGAAGCAAAGAGGGTAGCAAAGGAGGTTTTAAGTCTCCCTATAGATCCATTGATG
>CAYSBA010000231.1:0-3057 GCA_964429075.1 uncultured bacterium | reverse complement strand
ATTCTTACTGGGGATATATACAATACACTTAAGGTATGATTATCACTTTTTTAAGGTTATCTTAAGTAATATGAGTGAGTCGAGTATAAAAGTATTGACAAGGCTTATTAAATTTCATACACAAATTTAGAAGATTGCAGGTTTTTGGTATTATTTATTCATCTTTAAAAAGGAGCAAAGGGCTATGGCAATGATAACCATGCAACAGTTGCTTAAAACAATGGTAGACAAGGGTGCGTCTGATCTTCACATAACATCAGGTTCACCCCCACAGCTCAGGATTGGTGGACTGTTAACTCCTCTTGCAGTACCAAGACTTACTCCAGACGACACCAAGCGCCTCTGTTATTCTATACTGACACCTTCACAGATAAAGAGATTTGAAAGAGATAGGGAATTAGATTTTTCATTTGGAGTAAAGGGACTAAGCAGATTCAGGGCAAATATATTCATACAGAGAGGGGCTATTAGTGGTGCCTTCAGGGCTATACCTTTTCAGATAAAGACCCTTCAAGAGCTTGGTGTCCCTCCCATTGTTGGTGAGCTTGCCTTCAGACCGAGGGGGCTTGTATTGATTACCGGGCCGACTGGATCGGGTAAAACAACAACCATCTCTGCATTAATAGACCTAATAAACTCAAACCGACAGGGGCACATAATCACTATCGAAGATCCGATAGAATTTCTACACCAGCACAAAAAATGCATCGTGAGTCAGAGAGAGGTGGGGATGGATACCCACTCTTTTAAGAACGCCCTCAAATATGTACTCAGGCAGGATCCGGACGTAATTCTCATAGGTGAGATGCGTGATCTCGATACAATTGAGACCGCCCTTACACTTGCAGAAACAGGACATCTTGTACTTGCAACACTTCATACCAACACTGCAATCCAGAGCATCAACAGGATTATAGATGTATTCCCTCCCCATCAGCAATCTCAAGTCAGGGCACAACTTTCCTTTGTGTTAGAGGGTGTAGTTTCCCAGCAACTTGTAAGAACCAAGACAGGTAAACTTGCTCTCGCCTGTGAAATCTTGGTTATGACTCCTGCAATCAGGAATCTTATAAGGGAGAATAAAATACAACAGATTTACTCTCAAATGCAGGTTGGACAGGAAAAGAGTAGGATGCAGACTATGAATCAGGCACTTGTACAGCTTGTTGAACGGGGTGTTATCTCTATAGAAACAGCGCTCTCAAGATGCACAGATATTGACGAATTCCAAAACCTTATCAAGAATCTTCAATTGTAGTTTTTTCTTCTTTCAGCTCTTCTGGTATCTTAACTCCGCCAGGTATTGTCTTATCCTCGCTATATTCAACAGTTGTTTTACTTACCTCTTTTAAGTCTTTTTGTGACTCTTTTCTTTTGATATCTATATTTCTTTTTTCTTTTGCTAACTTTACGCCCCCATCTTCTGGAATGATAAAGAATTCTGGTGGCTTATATCCATAGGATTCTGGATTAAAAAATGCCTCATCAATGTGTTTGAAGCCCATTACAATGAGCCTTCGCATAAAAGTGGGTATTACACCAGTTGGAGACAAATAACCAAGAACCTTACCATCATCTGATTTACCAGTCCTTTCAAACACAAAGATATCAGCTATTCTATAATCACCCTTTTTGGATAGTGGCAGAACTTCTGAGATCTGGGTAACCTTTCTTGAACCATCTTCAAAGCGGTTGACACAGACAACAAGCTCAAGGGCAGATGCAATCTGTGCCCTTATTGCAATAATAGGCATATCCACATCGCTCATAAGACATAAAGATTCAAGCCTATATAATGCCTCAATAGCACTATTTGCATGTATGGTGCACATTGAACCAGCATGGCCGGTATTGATTGCCTGTAGATAATCGAAGGCCTCCCCACTTCTGATCTCTCCTATGATTATTCTGTCAGGTCTCATCCTTAATGAAGATATCAAAAGATCTCGCATTGTTACTTCACCACGACCATGCTTATCAGGAGGCCGTGTCTCAAGGGATACAAGATGTTCCTGACTGAGCTGAAGCTCTGCAGAATCCTCTATTGTGATTATTCGCTCTGAATTCGGGATATATTTAGATGCGGCATTTAAAAATGTTGTCTTCCCAGATCCTGTTCCACCAGAGACAATAAGATTTATCTTACCAACCACACATGCCTTTATGAACTCCACAGCCTCTTCGGTAATAGATCCAAAAGGAATAAGATCTTCGAGAGACAACTTGCGAGGGAAAAATTTTCTGATGCACATGGTTGTGCCTCTTCGGGCGATTGGATGCAGGATTATATGGATTCTTGAGCCATCTGGTAATCTGGCATCCACTCGTGGCCTTTCCTGATTTACCACCCTACCAACATACTGGGCAATATTTCTACATGCTGCTGCAAGACCCTCCTTTGTAAATCTGGCCTTTGTCTTGTATAAAAGCCCCTTTTTTTCTATCCATATATCGTCAGGGTTGTTGATCATAATTTCACTTACATCAGGATCATCTAAATATTTTAAAACAGGTTTCAAAAAGGCCCTAATGGCCTGAGAATACATCTGTTTATCCTGTGCGGACATAATATTTTATCTGGCTACAGTTTCTTTGGTCTGTTTTTACTATCTACGAATACCAGTTTTGGTTTGAAGGATTTCAGCTCTTCTTCATCAAGGAGTACAAAAGAGGTAATAATTATAAGATCTCCTTTCATTGCAAGCCTTGCAGCAGCTCCATTTACACAGATCTGACCGGTCTCTCTTTTTCCCTCTATTACATAGGTGTCGAAACGGTGACCATTTGTGATGTTGTAGACAAATACCCGCTCGAATGGGACAAGGTCAGCAAGTTCCATAAGAACAGGATCGATTGTTAGACTGCCTTCATAGTTGAGGTCAGCCTCTGTAACTGTAGCCCTGTGGATCTTTGATTTTAATACAAATCTCTTCATTGATTTGATCTTTTAATACTGAACCAAAAAAAGGTCAAGCACATGAACTTTAAGAGAAGAGTTTTTGGTAAGTATAAAGGTCTGTATAATATGACTGATATAGCAGGCAAAGAGAATATAAC
>CAYSBA010000230.1:0-3066 GCA_964429075.1 uncultured bacterium | reverse complement strand
CCCTTGATATACTTGAAAGCTGTTCGATGTACTGTGAATACTGCTTTCTTCATGGTTATGCCAGAAAAAGCCCTGTAACTCTGAATTTTAGTTCTAAAAGTATTGCCAAACAGATAAAAAAAAGAATCAGAAAAGATAGGATATTACGAATTACTACCGGCGAGATGTCAGATAGTGCAATACTTGAATATCTAATACCGGTAAATAGGTGGCTCAGCTCAATTTTAGTTGGTCTAAGAGGAGTTTGTCTTGAGATAAAGACAAAGAAAGCCACAGTAGCAGAGATAGATCCAGGGGCAAAACAAAAGGTTATACTCTCATGGTCAGTAAACACAGAGAGAGTAATAAGAAATTATGAGAGATCAACATCAACACTTATCGACAGGATATATGCTGCAAAAAGATGGGCCAACAGTGGTGGATTTGTAGGTTTTCATTTTGATCCAATTATCAATTATAATGGATGGCGACATGAATATAGGGGTGTTGTTGATTTGATTTTTGATAATATTGATTCACACAGGATTGCATGGATCAGTCTTGGCACCCTCAGGTTTGCTCCAGACTCCTACTATGGAATGATTGTCAAAAATCCACACAGTAAACTGTTTCATTCTTACCTCATAAAGGCCAGGGATGGAAAATTTCGATATCCAGGCCCTATTAGACTGGATATGTTGAGAACTATGTACTGGTCTATAAAAGATAGGGCAAGGGATGTATTTGTATATCTGTGTATGGAAGACAGAAATAGCTGGCTCGATACAACAGGCTGGTCGCCCTCCTCGCCGGATGATCTTGATCTCATGTTCTCAAACAGGTTATATGAAATTGGCATTCAGGCATGAGAGGACAGTTTTTGCAAAGGGGTTTTGTCTTTTTGCACCTCATTTTACCGTGTATTACAAATTGTGCATGGAAATCCTTATAGAGTTCAAGATCCTGGGGGATCGAATCCTCTAAAAAGCCTTTAATTGTATAATAATCGGCATTCTCATCGATTATCCCAAGCCTTACACATATACGTTTGGTGTATGCATCCACAACAAATGTCAGCCTGTTTAGTGCATAAAGGAGGATTGAATCTGCTGTCTCTGGACCGATGCCCCTGACCGAGAGTATCATCTCTCTCAGGCTATGGAGGGATACCTCTTCCATCCTTTTCAGATCAAAATCAAATTTTTCATAAAAGAATTGTATGAGATTGATCAGCCGCTTTGCCTTGATCCTGAAATATCCACATGGTCTTATTGCATCTTCAATCTCTGAAAGGTCTGATTCTATTATGGACTGAGGTGTCATAAGTCCTCTTTTTTTGAGATTTTCTATTGCTTTTTGTACATTTCTCCAGTTTGTTGTCTGTGTAAGTACGGCTCCAACAATAACCTCAAAGGGAGTCTCTGCAGGCCACCAGCCCTGATGACCATATTCTTCTAAGAGTTTGTTATAGAGTTCAACTGGTTGCATTTTTAGTAATCAGGAGCTACAAAAATACTTCTTTTATCAAGGTCTATATGTACAATTCTATATCTTCTTTCGCCTGGAAGAAGTGATGTGCTGTGCTGTTTGTGCACCCCTGCTACGATACCATATTTTGGTAAGAGTACCCTTCTCTTATTAATCCTGTAGCCTTTAATAGAGTAACCAATCCCAAATTGACTTAGATATCTTAAGATCCAGTATCTTTTGCGGTCAGACTGTATCCTTTTCCCCTCCTGCAGAATCGGAGCCAGCTCATGGTCTATTTCTTTTAGTTCTAATGAGGTGTACATCTTTTTGTTCTCTAAGAGATAGGTTGCTATCTGTCTCTGAAGAACAAGATCTAAATATCTTCTTATTGGTGAGGAAACCTTACAATAATATCGCCTGTTGAGTGTAAAGTGTAGACCCGCAGTGGTATCACAGTAGACAGGTTTGAGACATTTTAAAAATCGATAGGTCTCAATAGATGAAGATAAATCTGGTTCTTTAACAATAGCTTTATCTGGTGGGTCCTGACGGTTGTATAAAATAGGTATACCTTTTTTGTGACATAATTCTGCTACACTGCTGTTGAGAAGGATCATAAGCTCAGCTATTGCTGTCTTTGTCTCACATACCGATTCGTATTTAAGGCTTATTTTGTCATTATCTTCTACCATTACATCTATTTCATCAGACAGGATATCACATGCACCTTCAAGGACCCGCATACCTTTTAAGATCCTTCCGATCCTTTTTAAAAGTTCAATCTCTTCAGATATGGTATATTCTGCCTCCCTGTATGAATAGTTTTTCTTGATATATATGTTTTGGAAGATGATACTGTCTAATCTGATCTTTGTGCCTTTTTGTATAAAATAGAATGATATAACAGGATAGACATTCCCTTCTATAAGGCTAAATATATTTTCGGCAAGTGGATCTGGGAACATATTTACCTGTTTTTCAGGTAGATAAAGACTCTGTCCCCTTTTTCTTGCATACCTATCGAGTATCGAATCTTTTTCGATATATAGTCTGATGTCAGATATATGAATACCCACAAATATTGTATCATTTTTATGTCTGATTGAGATTGCATCGTCGAGGTCTTTGGAACCCTCTTTATCCACTGTAAAAGCCTTTTCCTGATAGCCTTCTTTAACTATTTCCTTCCACCTATCTTCTATTGCTTTTACAGCTTCTAAGATCTTGCTGTCTGTTGGTTCTATAAATCCCTTTTCATAGAGGATAGAAAGAAAAGATCTATCGAGAATGCCACCACTCTTTAATAACTCCCCAAGACGCTCTTTTTGATAGATTCCTAACTCATTAAAGATATGTCTGAATCTCTGAAAGTATACAGAATTTCGCCATCTGACATAGCAATCAATGAGTTGCCATCTGATCTTTTCCTCAATTTTCTCAGGTCTTTTGTTTTCTTTAATGCTGTAAAGTAGTGCCTTTGCAGATTGTATCTCATACTCTTCGTTCTTTATCTTTTTTATTTCTATTCTGTCCCTTAATCTAATATGACTGAGATCTATCCGTTTAAACAAAGAGGGATTTTCGTAGAAAATAAATCTTAAGGCACATCTCTTATAT
>CAYSBA010000229.1:1426-3134 GCA_964429075.1 uncultured bacterium | reverse complement strand
GAATCTTACCACCCAAGGAGCAGATCAAACATGAAAAATATCGTGTAGGTGACATTATTCAGGTATATATCAAAGAGATAGAGGATACCCCAAAAGGACCAAAAATAATACTCTCACGCACTGATGACAACTTTCTTGTAGAACTCTTTAAACAGAGTGTCCCTGAGATAGAAGAAGGAGTTGTTAAGATTGTAGCAGTTGCAAGGGATCCTGGCAAAAGAGCAAAGATTGCCGTATATTCTGAGGATTACAATGTAGACCCGGTTGGGGCCTGCGTTGGTATGAAGGGTGCAAGGGTGCAGGCTATTGTTCAGGAACTCAAGGGAGAAAAGATTGATATAGTCAAATATAGTGATGACCCTGTGAAATTTGTTTGCAATGCACTCACGCCGGCTGTTGTAAACAGAGTTCTTGTTGACGAAGAAAACAGAGAGATGGAGATAATTGTTCCAGATACAGAACTCTCTATTGCTATCGGTAGACGCGGGCAGAATATCAATCTTGTTTCAAAGCTTACAGGGTGGAAACTGGAGGTCTTTACTGAGTCAAGGATGAGAAAGAAAAAGCAGAAGGCTATGAAAGACCTCGGAAGGCTTGAAGGCTATGATGAAGAGATGCTGGAGGAACTCTATAATTGTGGCTTTGAAAGCATACAGGATATACTCGATGCAACAGAAGACGAATTGATGGAAGTCTTAGATATGGATAATAAAGAGATAGAAAGGTTAAAAAAAGAGGCCGAACTTGCCATACATAAAGATATACCTGACGAGGTGCAGGAAGGTGAGGTCCCTCACATAAAGCTTGCTGAGATACTGGATATATCAGATAGGACACTCAGCATCCTGAATGAAAGTGGGATATATACTCCTCAAGACCTAAAAAAGTTGCTTGACGATACTGATAAGCTGAAGAATATGGGAATCGATGATAATGAGGTCCAAAAGATTATAGAGAAAGCAAAGGAATATTTTAAAGAGAAGGATAGGTAAGGGTTATGGCACCAGACTGGCTAATAAGACTTTCAAAAAGGTTTGCTCTCTCTATTGATGAGATCTCTGAGATCCTGGAGTCAGAGGGCATTGATGTTTCGGTAGAAACTATTGATCGTATGTTGTTAAAAAGTGCAGAAAATGCAATAAAAAAATATAAAGAAGAGATTGCTAAAAGCTTTGTTATAACTAAGGAAATTAAGAAGGGTGACAAAGTCTTTGTAAAGCGTAAACGTAAAAAACAACAAGAAAAGGCAGAACTAAAAGAAGAGATAGAGTCCAAAGAGAAAGAGTCAGAAGAAGAGAAAAAATCAATCGAAAAAAAGCAAGAAAAATTAGAAAAAAAAGAATCAGAACCTGCTAAGGAAGAAAAAAAAGAGTTACCCAAAGCACCACGTAAGCTCGATCTCGATACACATATAAAGGTCAAAAAAAGAAAGGTTGAAGAAAAAGAACCACATTCTGATGAAACAACAGAATTAGAAGAAGATAAAACAAAAGAAAAAGAGCAAAAGAAAGAACCAGAAACAAAACAAACAAGGAAAATTAACGACACTAAGATAATTAGGGTAATCAAAAGGGCAGAACCCACTGTAAAAAAGGAAGAAAAAGAGAAAGAGGTTACTAAAAAGAAAGAAAAATCTTTAGAAAAAGAGAAAAAATATCCCAAGGTAGAGACAAAATCAAAGACAAAAACACAAAAAGCAACTCAAGAG
>CAYSBA010000229.1:0-1416 GCA_964429075.1 uncultured bacterium | reverse complement strand
ATGTAAAAGAGGTAATATCAAATATAAAAAATCTTTTTATTTCAGAACAGGATAAAAGGACAAAGAAAAAATTTGGGCGTCGAAAAGAGGTTGTAGCTACGAGAGATATCATAACCGATGCACAGCGTGGATTGCGGCACACACAAAAAAAGAAGAAAAAAGAAAAGATCAAACCAAAACAACCAAAAGAACATCAACACATAAAGCGTACACTCGAGATGAAAGATCATATAGATGTTACCACCTTCTCAAAAGAACTCGGTATAAAGATTCAGGATGTTCTCTTTAAGCTGATGGAACTTGGTATTACTGCCAATAAAAATACAATGCTCGATTTTGATACAGCAACTTTACTTGCTGAAGAATTTGGCCATGAAGTGAAGCAAGTATCAAAGGATCTATCCAAAATAATAGAGGATCTCGAATCGCCCGATCCTGATGAAAAACTGGTACCCCGGCCACCTATAGTTACTGTAATGGGACATGTAGATCATGGGAAAACCACACTTCTTGACAGAATCAGAAAAACAAATGTGGTAGATCAAGAATTTGGAGGGATAACTCAGCATATCGGAGCCTATACAGTAAAATATAAGAATTCCAAGATAACTTTTATTGACACACCCGGCCATGAGGCCTTCACCTACATGAGAAAGATGGGCTCTATGGTAACAGATATAGTTATACTGATTATTGCTGCTGATGATGGGGTTATGCCACAGACAGTTGAGGCAATAAATCATGCAAAAGAGGCGGGAGTTCCAATAATAGTTGCAATAAACAAGATAGATAAACCTGGCGTAAATCCAGAAAAGATACTCCATCAAATATCCTCACACGGATTGATGCCAGAGGTCTGGGGAGGGGATGTTATTGTTAATGAGATATCGGCAAAACAGGGTATAGGCATCGAAGATCTTCTCGAATCAATCCTAATTGTAGCCGAACTCAACGAATATAAAGCAAATCCAGATCGCGAGGCATATGGAGTTATAATCGAGGCAAGGATAGACAAAGGAAGAGGTGTTGTATGTACCTTTATCGTAAAAAATGGCACCCTTAAAATCGGCGATCGTCTCATAACTAAAAGTAGTACAGGTAAGGTAAAGTCAATGATGAGTTCTGATGGAAAAAGCCTTAAAGAGGCAGGACCTTCTGAGCCTGTAGAGGTTACAGGTCTCGATAAGTTGCCTGAAATCGGCCAAAAATTCTGGGTAGTAAACGATGAAAAAAAGGCAAAAGAGATAATTGAATTCTTTGAGAAGGGTCAACAACAAGAACTTGCTGCCAAAAAGAAGGTTACATTGGAAGATCTATTTACAATGGTCAAAGAGGGACAGATTCAGGAACTCAAGATAATCTTGAAGACCGATGTACAGGGATCTGTACCTGCACTAAAAACTGCCATCGAAAAGC
>CAYSBA010000228.1:0-3136 GCA_964429075.1 uncultured bacterium | reverse complement strand
TTGTTGCAGTACTTAAGAACCCAGGAAAGACTCCACTTTTCAGTGTAGAAGAGAGGGTAAAATTGATCAAGGAGTATTTTGATAATGATCCGAGGATTGAGGTGGATAGTTTTGATGGACTCCTTGTAAACTATGCCAAAAAGGTGAACGCAAAGGTTATAGTGAGGGGGCTTAGGGTTGTTAGTGACTTTGAATACGAGTTTCAAATGGCCAATATGAACAGGCAGCTTCATCCTGGTATGGATACGGTATTTATGATGACAGAAGGCAAGCATTTTTATGTGAGTTCTCAACTTGTAAAAGAGGTGGCCATTCTGGGGGGAGATGTTTCAAGCATAGTACCACCCAATGTTGTTGAGGCACTTAAAAAGAAATTTAAAGAGGGTCATTGACTATGAAGATCTCTAAGAAGGCGCTTTCAGTATCTCCATCAATTACTCTTTCAATAACAGCAAAGGCAAAGTCAATGAGGGCAGCTGGTATAGATGTGATTCCGCTTTCAGCAGGTGAGCCAGATTTCGATACACCCGAAATAATAAAAAAAGCTGCGAAAGAGGCTATAGATCTTGGAAAGACAAAGTATACCCCTGCAGATGGTATACCAGAGCTGAAGGAGGCAATTGTACAGAAGTTGAGGGAAGACAATGGCCTTGACTATGATCATGATCAGATTGTCGTATCCTGTGGTGCAAAACATTCTCTCTTCAACATACTGTTTGCATTGCTCGATTCTGGTGATGAGGTCCTGATACCCGCACCTTACTGGGTATCTTATCCAGAGATGACAAAACTTGCAGGAGGAACTCCGAAGATTATAAAGGGATTTTTTACTGAATCTGGTATAGATATCGACAAAATCGAGTCAGCGATAACAGAAAAGACAAGGGCTATTATTCTCAACAGTCCTTCAAATCCTTCAGGGTATGTATTTACAAAAAATGAGCTTCTTTCACTCTCTCAATTGTTAAAAAACTATCCTGAGATCGTTATTATCAGTGATGATATATATGAAGTCCTCAACTTCTCTGGCCCATTTTACAATATACTTATGGTTGATAATGAACTTTACGATAGGGTGGTAGTGGTAAACGGTGTAAGTAAGGCATTTTCAATGACAGGCTGGCGTATCGGTTATGCAGCAGGGCCAAAAGAGTTGATTAAGGCAATAAAATCGGTTCAGAGTCACAGTACATCAAATCCTACATCAGTATCTCAATGGGCAGCGGTATGTGCATTAGAAAACAGAGGATCATTGATACAAGAATATAGAGAGACATTTAGAAAGAGACGTGACTATATGTTTGAACGACTTAAAGAGATCGATGGTATATCGGTGAAACTGCCTGGAGGTTCATTTTATATTTATCCGGATGTAAAGGATATTTTGAAAAAACACAGCTATAAAGACACAGTTGAATTATGCAGTGTTCTTCTCGAAGAGGCACATATTGCTGCTGTACCTGGAGAGGCCTTTGGTACAGAGGGATATATAAGACTATCATTTACAGTCGATCTTGATGTTATTGATAAGGCCATAGAACGGATAAAGAGGGTTTTTTGATGTTCAGGATAAGATACAGGGTAATATACGGTGATACAGATAAGATGGGCGTAGTGTACCATTCAAACTACTTTAGATTTTTTGAAAGGGCAAGAACAGAGTTTATGCGAAAAATAGATCTACCATACGGTCAGGTGGAAAATATGGGGGTTGGCTTCCCGCTTGTGGAATGTAGTTGTAAATATAGAAGGCCTATTGGCTATGATGAGCTAATTACCATAGAGCTTTTTGTGGACCAGCTAACCAGAAAGCGTATCGATTTTTCATACAAGATCTATAATGAAAAAGGGGAGCTTTCTGCTGAAGGCACTACTATCCACCTCTGTGTGGGTCGAGATGGTAAAACAAAAAAGATGCCAGAGGAACTATACAGGAGGCTACAGAATGGGATCGAAAGACTTCGTAGTGGATAGAGAAGGGATAAAGCAGCTTATTCCCCATAGGGAACCCTTTTTATTTCTGGATGGAGTGATTGAATATAAGGTAAATGAGAGCGCCTTATGCAGGTATACCTTTAAAGAAGATGAGTGGTTTTATAGAGGACATTTCCCAGATATGCCACTTACGCCAGGTGTTATAATGCTTGAGGCAATGGCTCAGGCATCCGCTGTGCTTGGCTGTCTCAGTGAAGGGCCAATTCTATCAGATGAGGTAGTGGTTTTTATGGCCCTTGATAAGGTGAAATTCAGGAGGCCTGTCTTCCCTGGCGATACTGTGGATATATATGTAAAGGTACTGAGAAAAAGAAGAGGTATCTGGAAGCAGTGGGTAGAGAGCAGGGTAGAGGGTAATCTGGTTTGTGAAGGTGAATTTACAGCGATGAGAAAAAAAAGATGATCCACAAAACAGCAATAATATCAAAACATTCTGAGATTGAAGATGGTGTTGAAATAGGGCCTTATTGCATTATTGGTGATGATGTAAGGATAAAAACAGGTACTGTATTGAAATCTCATGTGGTGATAAGAGGCCCCTGCACTGTAGGCAAAAACAATATTTTTTTTCAGTTTTGCTCAATTGGAGAGATACCACAGGATCTTAAATTCAAAGGAGAACGCAGCATTGTTGAGATCGGCGACAATAATGTCTTCAGAGAGTGTGTAACCGTAAACAGGGGCACAGAGGGTGGTGGTGGTATAACAAAGATTGGATCCAACAACCTATTTATGGCATACTGTCATATTGCTCATGATTGTATAATCAACAACAATGTCGTCCTTGCAAATTCTACAAACCTTGCAGGTCATGTAACTATTAGAGATTGGGCTGTTGTTGGTGGTTTTGTAGGAGTGGTGCAGTTTAGGACTATTGGTGATCATGCCTACATCGGGGCTATGAGCAAGGTCACAAGAGATGTACCTCCATTCTGCATTGCTGATGGTATGGAAGCACGGCTAAGAGGTGTAAATGTAATAGGGCTAAAGAGGCGTGGGTACGATTCAGAGACGATTCGAGAGATAAAAAGGGCCTACGATTTTATTTTCAGCAAAAAAGGTCCTATCAGGGAACTTGTAGATAACTATGAAGAGGAGTTAGAGAGTATCTATTCGGATTATGTAAAAAAAGAGATAAGAC
>CAYSBA010000227.1:0-3144 GCA_964429075.1 uncultured bacterium | reverse complement strand
AAATATCTTAGGACCCGAGGCATAAATATCAAAAAATACTACACTATCTTTAAGGTCTCCAGCAACTGTTAGTCCCGTTTTATATTTATTGATCTTCACACCTCCATCTGCTGCAACCACAGCAGGATCCAGAATATTATTTGATATCAGGGTAAATCCAAAAGTATCAGCCCACTGACTGGTTATTATTCCAATCTGAGGCAGGTCATAATCGAGATTATTGTACATACCATAGACCACTGTTCCACTCCCGATGGTAACATCTGCAATACTACCAAGGGTTAATATCTTTTTTTTATTATCATTTTTGGGAAATATTGAAAATTTTCTAATGATACGCCCCAGATCAGATATATTATTATAGTCCTCGTTTCTAAATAAAACCCCCTTTTCTATAATCAGATTTAATGGGAAAACTAAGTATAGATCAAAAACATCCTGCGATAAAAAAAGAGAAAGATTAAAACCTAAATTTGCATTATTTTCTAAAAGTCCACCACTTAGCTCCAGCTCGGTCTGGAAATTGCGGGCCCAGGATTTCAAACATATACTAATGGATAGAAGAAATATTAAAAAAAATCTACTCCGATTGAACACCTTGAAGTATCCTATTCCCTTACATAGGTGTCACTCTCAAACCAGCTTGGCTGTCCGCTTTCAAAACTGAGCTCATGTTCAAAGATTGTACGATGAGAAAACTCCATGTCAGCAATCCTCTGAAGTACCTTCTTTTTTTCAGGATCTGTCTCTTTTTCCATCATCTCTTTATATCTTCTGTAGGCCTTATCTTCTCTTTCAATAGCTATCTGAAGTAGTTTCTGAACCCCCATTGAGGGTCTTGAGAAATGTAGTGATTCTTCGAATATCTTTTTTACCTCACTCTTTACGTCATCTAAATCGGGTTCATAGTCTGAGTTATAATGCTCTTTCAATGTATCAAAATGCATCTGTTCCTCATCTGCCAGAGTCCTTACCCTTTCAAGTGTCTGATGATCCTTTATGTACCTGCAGAACTCAAGGTAAAAATATTTAGATACCATCTCTGCACGCAGGATTGATTCTATGAGATCTTTCATCATACTCTCCCTTTTAAATTAATCTTCAAAGAAATCTTCAATAATTTTTCTTCTCCTTGGATGTTTGAGCTTTTTTAGTGCCTTTGCCTCAATCTGTCTGATACGTTCTCTTGTTACATCAAAATCACGCCCCACCTCTTCGAGGGTATAATCTGTCTTTTCGTCAATACCAAATCTCATCCTTAGAACCTTCTCTTCCCTTTCTGTTAGTGTATTTAATATCTGTCTACATTTTTCTGCAAGGTTCTTGCTGATAACAAAATCTGCAGGCTGTCTGATATCTTTATCCTCGATTATATCTGCAAGACTGCTGTCACCATCCTCTCCAATAGGAGTTTCAAGTGATACTGGCTGTTTTGCAATCTTCATAATCTTTCTGACCTTAGATACAGGCATCTCAAGACTCTTTGCCATCTCTTCTGGAGTTGGTTCTCTACCCAATTTTTGAATTAGATATTTTGTTGTTCTATTCAGCTTATTTATTGTCTCTACCATATGAACAGGTATCCTGATAGTCCTTGACTGATCAGCAATCGATCGTGTTATTGCCTGCCTTATCCACCATGTAGCATAGGTTGAAAATTTGTATCCCCTTCTGTATTCAAATTTTTCTACAGCCTTTACAAGACCTATATTACCCTCCTGAATTAGATCGAGAAACTGAAGCCCCCGGTTTGTATACTTTTTGGCTATACTTACTACAAGTCTGAGATTTGCAACAATTATCTTTTGTTTTGCATCACTTACACGCCTTTCTAACTCTATTATCTTTTTGTTTAATTCCAGAGCAGTATCATACTTAAGACCCATAGTCCTTTCAAACTTTCTTTTTCTATCTCTGCACTGTTTGATTATAAGCATCTTATTGTAGAGCTCATTGTAACTTAATCCAAGTTTTTGCTCCACCTCCTCCATGTTAACTCTATTATTTAAGATATCTTTAAATAAAGCCATAGCATCCTTTCTTGACATGCCTATGGATTTTTCACATGTAACGATCTCTCTTTCAACACTTTCTAGCTTGTTAACCTGATTTTTAAAAACATTTGTTAACCTTGTGATGGTCTTAGAACTTGGGTTCATCTCATCAATATATCTTATAAGCTGCTTTCGTAAATTTGTTATCCTTCGTTTTATGGTTGAAAGCTTCTTTGTATCTTTTTCCCTCTTTAATCTTTTCTCAGACTCCTGTAGATTTGTTGCACATATAACCATTTTGCCTATGACTTCAAGCAGCTTTTCTTTAATATCTTCACGCTCCTCTTTGGTGGTATCATCCTCAACACCTTTAATAACCTCAACAAGGCTCACCTTCTCAGATTCTATATCCTCTTTCAATATCTTAAGCTCTTCTATTACCACCCTTGACTTTAGTGTTATAAGCAGTATCTGTTTCTGTCCTTCCTCTATTTCTCGCGCCACATTAATTTCGTCTTCCCTGCTCATCGGTGTACTCGAAATCATCCTCCTCAGGTACACCCTTATAGGATCATTACTCGAAAAGGTGGCCCTTTCAGTGTAAGTGGAGACAACCTCCTGAGTTATAAGAGAGTCATCTACATCATCATGTGGTGCGTAATCTGCGTCAGAATCAACTATATCGATATCTTCCCTCTCTATCTGATTGAAGATGTCGTTTAGACGACCCTCATTTATATCCTCTTCAGACACACATTCATTAATCTCCTCATAGGTGAGGTAACCCTTCTTCTTACCCTTCTCGAGAATTTTTTTGACTGTAACATCCAATTTTTTTGTGGATTTATTAGCCATAACTACTCCTCACCTTCGATTTTTAATATTCATCTTTTTTTGCAGTTCGCTCTTTTCTTTTAAAAGAGTGATTTTTTCGCTATCCTTTAACCCACCTGTCCTTATTATTTCTGTAATCTTTTCAATCCTTTTTTTAATCCTCTTCAGCTCAAGAAGCTCCATGCACTCCTTAAATTTATCATAAAGGTCGGTCTCTTTTCCGGATTTTGAGCCAAGAAATCTATCCACCTCTATCAAACATCCTGATACTATTGCTGCTCTTTTATCATGTGAATCCATAAGATCGGAATATCCC